>CAZKNE010000479.1:0-2123 GCA_964554005.1 uncultured bacterium
GCTGCCTTTGCCTTATCCGAATGGTAGGAGGTCTTTAAGGCCTTACACAATTCCAAGACGAATTCCCTGGAGAAGTTGGGTCGCCTCCCTTCTTGATGTTCAAACAAGCTGCTGGGAAGGGGGCCATCGGGATAGAGATAGAGCGGAAGTGCGGCGCACCCGCCTCGGTAGAAGCAGTTGAGGTCCACTGGAAACGCAGAGACGAACGCAAGGTCCCACTCGTCGAAGCCTATAACGTTGCCTGCCCGTCCCACACAGAGAAGGATGTTATCCTCACGAAGGTGATTGTGCACTCTTACCCTGCGATGAACACAGACGTTCCGATTCCAAACGGTGAACCTCCAATCAAAGGGACGATATAGCACTTTGCGGATTTGGCTTTCCCAATTGGTGCCAGCCAAGCCGGCTTTTGCCCTTTGGTAATTCCACTGGTTTTGAGAACAGAGCCTGAACATGCTCCTGGCCTCGGATTCTGAGGAGGTTGACAAGAAGGATCGGATTTTGTGCCTCATCTCTGAAGCGGAATAGCTGATCGCAAATTCGTCCTGCGTAGAAACGAACCCAGTTCCGATCCTTTTAGCCTTCTCATCAGCATAAGCTCCGGGCAGAACATCTCGCACGCTCATGTGCGCCTCGTATTCATCCAAATGCGACCAGTCCGAGGAGACGAACAGGTAGAATGGATGCTTGCATTGAGATGGATCAGCCCTCCATCGTACATTGCTCACCGATTCGTTCTCAAGAAACCTCTCTTTAACCTCTATTGGGCCTCTGGTGTCGCCATAGGTGCCGACATATTTCGACTGAGGCGACTTCTGACTCTTCACTGCGATCAGGATGCAGACGCCCTGTGTTATGTCGAAGATATTCTCATCGCGGTCAGTCCTGTTTCGGTTTTTCTTGGCGTTGCCGTGAAGATCGAGTACGTAGGTCTTGTCAAACGACGCTTGGAGGCTCGCCCGCATTCCGACGAATGTGCCGCTGTCGATGTAGCTGTGGTCGGTAATCATGGCGAGAATTCCGTGTCCAGTCCGCATGATCTTGTCCTGCGCAAACCTGATGAACTTGACGTAGTCATTTTGGAGCCATTTCGCCTGACCAAGGCGAAGTTTCTCTCCGTCAACTTCTTTGTAGTCCTCAATAAGCCCCGTTATCCACTCGCCTTTGTTCTCTGAATGCCCCAAATACGGGGGATTGCCAATGATCACCATGACTGGTTTGTCGGCTTTGATCTCACTGGCCGCGTTCGCTTCCTTTGTGATAAGATTGGCAAAAAACTCCAGTTCGGTAGATTTCTTCGCTTTCTCAAGCGTGTTGGTCAGATATACGCGCAGGCGCTCGCCGGACTTGAAGTCGTAGCTGGTCTGCTGAAGTTGAAGGCCAAGTTTCATGTGCGCCACGGTGTAGGGCGCCATTTGCAGCTCAAAGCCGAACAGCCGCGGCAAGAGGTGTTCCGAGACGTAGCCCGACCAAAGGCCAGCCTGACCCTTCCTGACGAGGTGATTATGGATGTGGTCGATAACGCCGTGTAAGAAAGTCCCCGTGCCGCACGCAGGATCAAGTATGAGGACCTTGTGACATTCGCGGCCATCCCGAAGCTTTATCTTGGTAGTATCTGCCAGGCCATCGGCAAGACCGAAATCCTCCTTCAGGATATGATCGACGCTACGAACAATGTAGGAGACGACCGGCTCAGGCGTATAATAGACGCCTTTTTTCTGCCGCAAATCAGGGTCATAGGCGGCAAGGAACGTCTCGTACAAGTGGTACACTGGGTCTTGTTTTCCGGTGAGCTTCTGAAAGTCCTGCTTTAAGGCCCGAATGTCAACCGTATTGAGAAGTTCCGCGAGGTGATCGACGGCCCAAGTAAGTCGGTCGTCAAGTCGAGGGCCAGCGAAGTAATCAAACATCTCGATGAGAAAGGGATTAGTCTTGGGAATGTCGTAAGCAGCCACTCGACGATTGAAATCGCCGTGCTTCGACCTATCGTGATTGAAAAGCGCAGCAAGCAGACCATAGGTGATGGTCTGGGCATACATGTCGGAGAAGCGTTCCGGCTCAAGATTGTGAAGCAGGACTTTCTTGAAGGCCTGCAACTGAGTGTGGAGTGACCCGCCCTTATC
>CAZKNE010000480.1:0-2116 GCA_964554005.1 uncultured bacterium
ACAAAGCACCCGGCCTGGGGCCTGAAGCTCGCGGTCATCAACATGCACGGCGCCCGAGCTTGTCGCATCAACTGCGGTAGCGATTGCGTTTTCTGCGAGCGACGAGACGAGCGGCGTTCGGGGAACAGAGCTTTGGATGAGCTACGAGGGCGGGGAGTTTGCGTTCACCGGTCTCGTTGCTGCGGGTGAGGCCGGCGAGTTTCATGTTGCGCTGTCAAGCGGCGATGGCGTGTATTCGTTCTACACCATCAGTGAGGACATGGCGGGCAACATGGAGCCGGGGAAAGACGAGGCGGACGCCAGGCTGGTTCTCGACACAACTGCCCCAGATTCCACGTGTCAAAGCCCCATGTTCGCAACTAAGGCCTTTATAGTAACGTTCACGACAGGTGAGGGCGCGTCAGACATAGACAGGGTCTCGCTCCACTACAAGTTCGACGAGGGCCCATGGGAGGACACAGGACTTTCCGTCAGCGCGGCCTTGGGCGGGTTCACATTCGAGCCCGAGGATGGCGATGGCTACTACTACTTCGTGACATGTGCCCGCGACATGGCGGGCAACATGGAGCCGTTCACGCTAGAGCATGACTGCCGGACGATCGTTGACACCCAGATGCCCACCTCGACCGCGAGCTGCGACAGCCTCACGAACCAATCTCGGTTCCCCATCGGCTTCACCGCATCGGACACGCTCAGCGGCATTGCCTCGGTTGACCTCTATTACTTGCACGAGCATGGGCTCGCTCAGGCGGCAGGATACTCGTCGCCGGAGTCATCTGGCACGTTCGAGTTCGAGTTTTCGGATGGCGACGGCCTGTATGAGTTCTACACGATAGCGACCGACATGGCTGGCAACACCGAAGCTGTGTCTATAACGCCGGACTGCTCGGTTCTGCTCGACACCGTGGCGCCTGAGACATCATGCGAGTCGCCGGAGTCAACTTCGAGCCCGTCCGTAGAAGTCAGCTTCACGGCGATGGACGCTGGAAGTGGCGTCGCGGAGACGAGGCTCCTATATCGGTTGTCTGTCGGATTGGCGTGGACCGAGACCGGCCTCTCGTCGCAGGCTGGCTCGGGCACCTTCGTGTTTTCCTTTTCTGCTGGTGCGGGCCTGTATGAGTTCAAGGCAGTTTCGGTGGACCAGGCGGGCAACCACGAGCTTGTCGGGAACACGCCCTGCTCGACGACGATATATCAACCCCAGGCACCTGTGCCCACGCTGTGGGTCTCTGATGAATCTCACGACTTCGGTGCGCTACAGGTGGGCAACGTGAGAACCTTCAAGCTCGTGGTCCGCAATGACGGCAATGCTGACCTAATTGTCGATGCAGTTGAGACCAGCGGCGATCCGTTCTACTTCGTGGGGCCTGGGTCGTTCGCGCTCTTGCCTACCGAGTCGCTCGGTCTGAACGTCGTATACCGTTCTGGGGTGGACAAGCAGATGCCCGGCCATTTGACGATTAGCTCGAACGATCCCAACACGCCGGACAAGCAGATAGTGTTGTCAGGCTCGGTATCTCAGGACGACACGCCGTTTGTTGCGATCACGACTGACAGGGCAGAGTATCGTTCAGGTGATACGATTTGGGCTCTTTACACGCTCGGCAATCCTGGCCCTGCGGTTGCGGTCGATGCCTATGCGGCTGTCCTTATTCCGGGCACAGAGGAGATCTTATTCTTCCCGAGCTTCGGGACTTTGCCGACCCCGATCTCATTGACGTTGCCCCAGGGCTTATACATTCCGCCGACCACGCTGATTACGCTCCCGCTAGCCAGTCCAATCCCCACAGGGCAATACGTTCTGTTGGCGGGGATATGTGTGCCGGGCTCTCATTTTGAGCTGATAGGCGACCTGTCGGTGGCAACCTTCAGCTTCAAATAGCCTGGCGAAAACGCGTTTATGGGGCAAGATGTGTGGAGCCAGTGTGGGGTGTCTCGTTGACATTCGATTGCATTTTGAGCATTGTGTTACTAGAGAAACTTATGAAGTTCCAAAATGCCAGCACCCAGGCGCTTCTATGGAGGCGTAAATTGTGAAAACGCAGCTGCAGAACCAGCAACATACCGGGCTTAAGAAGACCCCGGTCCAAGACGAGGCAACGCGACTAGCCGCTCG
>CAZKNE010000481.1:0-2115 GCA_964554005.1 uncultured bacterium
AGGCTGGGGCCTCACAATCTGAAAGCCCTTCTGCAGGCGCATAAGTGCCCTCTCCGTCGGGCCCGATCAGCCGAAGCTGGAACGCATTGTCCACCAGCGACATATACGCTATGAGGCTTCCGTCAGGCGACCAGGCTGGAGATTCGTTGTGCTTGCCCTCAAAGGTCAGCCTTTTGAGCCCGCTACCATCAATGCTCATCACGTATATCTGCGGTCGTCCCGTCCTGTCCGACATGAACGCAATCGAGCGGCCGTTGGGTGCGAACGTTGGCGAGGTCTCTATCGACTTCGAGTGCGTCAGTCTTGTCAACTTCTCTGAAACCACGTCAAACAAGTAAATGTCGCTATTGCCCGATTTGCTGATGGCAACCGCAATGCGCTTCCCATCAAGCGACCATACAGGTGACGCAACGGCCCCGCCGCAGTCCAGCACCTCATCAACCCGTCCTGACACCACGTCCAGCATCGAGAGTTTCGAGCCGCTATCCTCGAAGCTTATGAAGGCAATCCTGTCTCCTCTAGGCGAGTAGGCAGGAGACAGAACAATACCGCAAAGACTCGTCCATTGCCGCATGCCGCGCCCATCGTAGTCAGCGCTAAAAAGCTCCTTGTACCCAGTCCAATCCGAGACAAAGGCTATCTTGCAGTGTGCCGTCCCGCTCCTGCCCGAAAGCATCAGCGCCAGCTCATCCACGAATTGGTGCAGAACAGCTCGCTGCTGAGCCATCGGCACGGAGAAATCTTTCGAGAAAACCTTCTTCTGCGTTTTTGCGTCTATCACTCTGCCTTGGAACGTAAACCCAATGCCGTTACGGCTCGCATCCCAAACTACGAAAACGTCCGCGGCACGGTTTGATTTGGTGGCATGTCTCCGAGAAACTCTAGCCCCGAGCCGGGCCATCCTAACAACCTCTGGGCCAGCCTTCACAAGCCTAAAGCGGTTTGACTGGGTTATGTCAAACTCCAAAACTTCGCGCGTCGTCCGGAGAACAGGTTCTAACTCCGCCTCCGCCGGCCCGGCAACACACACACTAATGAGCCTCGTCCCCGACTCGCTAATGGTGAGGTATATGCCTCTGCCCCGAGCAAATCCACAATGTCCGAACACGGCAAAGAACATAAACGCCGCAACCGACAAGCAGATCGACCAACCGTCAGGGCGCCTCGACAAGAACCGCCTCACGAAGAGCAAGCATCACATCCCCCCATGGCTACTTGTGATATTCGAAAGTAACAAACAGCGCGCCTAATGTCTCTTCTTTGTAACCGTCCGGCAAGGGAGGAAATGGCGCCGCTGCCTCGACCGCCCTGAGAACAGACCGATCAAAAACAGGGCTTTTTGAGGAGTGCTCCACCCTCATCTGGTCAATGCCGCCGTTGCGGTGAATTAAGAATGCCACCTTTGCCCGCAGCGCTTTTTTGCCGGCAATCGCGTCTGACGGATACAGCCACGCCTCGGCAAGCTTGCTCTTTAGCACATTGAGATAGTAGGGAAACTCGAAGCGTTGCCCATCCAGACGCATCGGCGTGGATATCCTCGCAGCTTTGTGATTTGTGGGCTGAGGTGTAGGTCGGGCGTTCAGTAGCTCACTCTTGTCGCTCGACTTGAGCTCTGTCGCGTGTTTAGATTCTGTCTCTTTAGCGGCCTGGGTCCCATCGGGTTCGGGCGATTTAGGGGGCATCTCTGCCGGCGTTACATCCTGCTGATGGACCACGGCGGGCGCCAGGCACACCCTAAGCTCTGACGGCACAGGTGCGCAATGGTGCCGGCTGAGCGTGGCTGACAGAAGGAGAGAAGCAACGGTCAAATGCACCACTAAAGAGAGAGCGAAAAAAGAGAACCGCAGCCTCTTCGGACCCATCTTGGCAAATGGCCTTAAAGAGCTCATCGGCTGAAGGTCGCCTCGCTCAGCCTAACAATTCGTATTTCCTTAACACATCGCATACTATGCCCTCTATCTTAGCCACGCGGAAGGGCTTTTCCAGAAAGCCATCAACGCCATCATAGACAAGCTCCTCCTCCGTGCCCTCGGAACCATACCCCGTTATTGCAATCACCGGCACATCAGGCCGATTCTCTTTGATCCGCTTCATCAATTCAATGCCATCCATTCG
>CAZKNE010000482.1:0-575 GCA_964554005.1 uncultured bacterium
TGTGAGGTCTTGTCGACTCCACGATCATCAGAGTCGGTTCATCGGGCGGCTCAAGAAAAACCTCCCGCCTCAATCCGAATCGTTCGGGGAAATCGGTCATTGGGATA
Organism: uncultured bacterium; assembly: GCA_964554005.1. Lineage (GTDB taxonomy): Bacteria > B130-G9 > B130-G9 > B130-G9 > B130-G9 > B130-G9. Next base: position 108 of record CAZKNE010000482.1, read on the forward strand.
ACCTTGACCTCTCCCCGGAGCCCGTGAGGCTTCACTATTTTTCCTACTGTGCAGTAGTTTGGGTTCATTGGTCCTGGCGCCATCTGCTCGATCGAGAAACAACGAGTCGCAAAAAACGTGCTCCCGAACGATAAGGTTAACGTTCGATAATGGAGTTGAGGCCTGTTTTAGTGCCTGGTTTTGGGTGCGCTACTCTACGATCTCCAGAATTGCTCGTTTGCTCATTTTTTTGGATGCGGCGTCCAGAATAGTTCGCATCGCTCTGGCGGTCCGCCCCTGTCTTCCGATTACCTTGCCCAGGTCGTTCTGTGCCACATGGAGCTCAAGAACCAAAGTCTTATCACCGCCCATTTCGGTTACCTGAACCTGCTCCGGGTCATCAACCAGAGCTCTGGCTATCTGCTCTATTAGCTCCTTCATCTGGCCTCCTCCGCTCTTAGGTTCTGAAGAGACTTCGCCTTCCTCCCA
>CAZKNE010000482.1:585-2107 GCA_964554005.1 uncultured bacterium
TCAAACCTCACTCTGCGCATTAACTGAATTCTCCTTGGGCTCCGAGTAAAAACCAGTAATCCTGAGTAGTCTCTTGACAGTAACTGTCGGCTGAACGCCCTTAGATAGCCAAGTGCGAATCCTGTCGTGGTCCAGCTTTATCTCCGAAGGCTCCTTGAGAGGGTCATACGTCCCCACCAAATCGAGATACCGGCCTTGCCGAGGCACTCGAGAATCGCAAACCACCACTCTGTAGAACGGCTTTTTCTTCTTGCCCATACGACTAAGCCGCATCTTAACTGCCATCCAAATCCTCCAAAATGGGAACTCCCTCAATCTTCAATCTTGAATAACCTCACAAAATACTAAAACTCGCCCGCAAACATAACACAATACAGCAACAACCGAGCAAAGTCAACCTCCCAAAAACCTCAAGCCGGCAGGCAAGCCCCCTTTTCTCCCTTTCATCTGGCTCATCATTTTCCTCACTTGGGCAAATTGCTTCAACAGCGCATTGACGTCCTGAATTTGCGTGCCGCTACCACGTGCGATCCGCCTGCGCCGGCTGCCGTTTAGGATCGAGCTGTTGGCCCTTTCTTCCATAGTCATCGAGCTAATGATCGACTCGACTTTTATGATCTCGGTCTCGTCGAACTCGAAGTTCTTCAAGGCCTTTAGCTTGCCCATGCCCGGGATCATGTCCAGCAGCTGCTCAAGCGGTCCCATCCGCTTCAGCTGTTTGAGCGAACCCATGAAGTCCTCTAGCGTGAAGTCATCCCGCCTGAGCTTCCGTTCAAGCTCCTCCGCCTCCTTTTTCGACATCGCCTTCTCGGCCTTTTCGATGAACGTCAGAACGTCCCCCATCCCGAGTATCCGGGACGCCATGCGGTCTGGATGAAATTGCTCGATCATCTCAAGCTTCTCGCCCAGGCCAACGAACTTGATCGGCTTGCCTGTTACCGCCCGGATCGAGAGCGCCGCCCCACCTCTTGCGTCGCCGTCCATCTTTGTCAGGACCACCCCGTCGATGCCAAGCTGCTCGTCAAATGATGAGGCGATATTGACGGCATCCTGCCCAGTCATAGCATCTGCGATAAGCAGCATCTCGGTTGGCTGAACTTTTTTCTTCATCTGCTTGAGCTCTCTCATCAGCTCCTTGTCGATGTGCAGCCGGCCTGCGGTGTCTAAAATCAGAAAATCCACACCTCTTGCAACGGCAGCTTCGCAGGCGTCGAAGGCAACGGCTGCGGGGTCGGAGCCCATCTTGTGTTTGACGATTTGAACGCCTATGCGCTCTGCCCAGATTGATAATTGTTCTACCGCCGCCGCACGGAACGTGTCGCAGGCAGCGACAATTACCTTTTTGTCATTCCTGCTGAGGGTATAGGCAAGCTTGGCAATACTGGTAGTTTTGCCGGAGCCGTTGACGCCTGCCACCAGTATCACAGTCGGCCCGCTTGGGGCCATACAAAGTTGTCTATCCTGATGTGGCCAATAGCTTTTGATATGTTCTTTGAGAAAAGGGACAATATCGTCGGTTTTT
>CAZKNE010000483.1:0-2105 GCA_964554005.1 uncultured bacterium
AGTGAGTATCCAGTTCTCAACGAGGGCCTTCTTTTTCTCAAGCGTCAGCTCCTCCTTTGACTGCAACTCCAGCAGCTCAAGGCTTTTGTTGAACTCGCTAAGAGAAAGGGCCTCGCCACCGACCTCGGCCAGCACCTTCTCGACGCTCTTGCTCTTCGGACTCTCAGCCGTGGCGCCGCCCTTGTTGCTCGCATCTTCGGCGAATATATTCGCTGCGACGAGGCACAATAAGACTGAAACTGCGATAATGAAGGCTTTCCTAACACAACCTCTGAACGGCATTTACGCAGCCCTCAAACTCACCAGACAAGGCCCATCATCGATCATTAGCATGAGCGACGATCTGCTGGCGGAGGACTTCAATGCTCGTAGCGAACGTTCGAGCTTACGTTTAACTCGCTCGTGCTGCTCGCTCTGAAGGGCCTTGTTCAGGGGCTCGACATCGTCGTAACTGCCTATTGTGCCTATCGCGACGGCCGCCTTGCTACGCACGTCCCTGTCAGCGTCAGACAACATCTTGATCACCTTCCTGGCGACGTTCCTGTCCTTGCACCCAAGCTCGCCAAGCGCGATCGCCGTCTGTCCCCGAACTGAGCCATCTGGGTCATCCAAGAGCTTGACCAGAGCTGCTATGGCTTCCTTGGCCCCGAGCTGGCCCAGCGACCGCGCCGCACGCCACCTCACTCCGGCCTTCGTATCGACAAGCGCCTCGACAAGCGCCGGTGCCGCCTTGATGTTCTTCAGCCGACCAAGCGACATCGCCGCCTCCTGCCTAATGCTGCCATCTGTGTCCTTCAGACAATCCTTGAGCACTGCGAGCGTCTCCGGGCTCTTGATCCGACCAAGCGCTGATACCGCCTGCCAACGCAGCCACGTGTCGCTGCTCTTGGTCGCCTCCTCAATCACCTTGACCCCGTCGTCGATATCCATCGAGCTCAGCGCGGTCGCCGCGTTGAAACGCTCTAGATTATTACTGCTCTTAAGATATGCCTTTAGAAGTGCAGCCCGACGCTCCTCACCGATAACGTTGAGGGCCCAGATCGAGCGCCACCGAGCGTGACGGTCCCCGTTCATGACCGCACACTTCACCAGAACATCAGTCGCACGCTTGTCCTTGATGCTCCCCAACGCATTGACACACCACCAGCGCAGTTTGTTGAAACCACTGCCCTTGCCGAGAATCTCCGACAGCCGTTTGATGAGCGCCGGGACCGCATCAGAGCCCATGCCCTCCAGCTTCCTCGCAGCTCTCTTCGTGACCTCGTTGTCCTTCGAGCCGAGCAAATCGATCAGCTCCTCCACCGAGAGCGATTCCAGAGCCAAGCTCTGAGCACCGGACTTCAGGTTGATATGAGGCAAGGCCTTCTCAATCGTCAGATTGGACAGCTGCCTCGCTGGCGTTACGTGTTTGACGGGCACATCTAGACCCGAAGAAACCCTTTTGGGCTGCAACGAAAGCGCCGCAAACGCTACAACGAGGCACGCAAAAGCCCCTATACCCAAAACAACCGCCCAACGCCTGATCATGTCCAGCGAATCTCGCACCTATCTACGTGAACTAGCGAATGCCCGGCGCGACTATGCGCACCGGGCATTCTCAACTAACAGCTTAAAACTTACCTTTACGACTGCCCACAAGCCCCGCTATCGATCATAGCATACTGATATGACGCGTAGAAGCACTCACCAGCGGTTAGCCATTGCCCATCGTTATAAGCCGCCTCACCAGAATACCACGCGCCCCAAGACCTGCTGTCATATTGGATATAGCCCATAGCCATCAGGTCCTTCAACGTCATCTCCACAAACGACATAATCTCCTCAAGCTTGCCGTATTCATTGACACAGACTGGCGTGAAAATGATTGGGGGCAAGCAACCATAATCCTTAGCGACGAGCAGACCGTGTAGTAGCTTCATCTCTACCTGATCAATCTTGAAGTCGAGCGTCGAGACCGAGGACTTAATGTCCTCTATGCCACCCGAAACATCGCCATCGATCTTGGTCTCAATCGCGCCGAGGGCCTGGCTGTTGCCCGTAACAGTCCCGGCGATGTCCGGAATATCCGTCGCGTAGGCCAGGATGTCAGCAATCTCTGGCCCAAT
>CAZKNE010000484.1:0-2099 GCA_964554005.1 uncultured bacterium
AGTGCGCAGTAAAAAGCTCCGTGTCGCATTCTTGTGGCACTTCCATCAACCGATATACAAGGATTTTCTGACGGACGAATACGTTATGCCCTGGGTCAGGCTCCATGCCCTCAAAGATTACTACGATATGGGCGCAATCATGGCCAGTGTGGACGGTGCGAAGGCGACGTTCAACTTTGTGGGCTCTCTCCTGTTGCAGCTCAACGATTACGCCAACGACCGGGCCAATGATGTCTTTCTGCGACTCACCGCAAAGCCAGCCGACTCGCTTGACGATGCTGAGCGCCAGTTCCTCCTCGAAAACTTCTTCTCGATCAGCAACAAGATAATCGCCAGCTATCCCCGATATTCTGAACTCCTAACGAGACGAGACGCTGTGCTGCGAGGACAACGCGCTGCCTCGGCCTTCGACAACAGCGATTTTTTGGACCTTCAGGTATTGTTCAATCTTGCCTGGAGCGGAAACACACTGAGGCGCGAAAGCCAGGTGGTGAAGGCCCTTGAGGAAAAGGGCCACGGGTTCACGGAAGATGAGAAGCTCGCTCTACTTGACGCGCAGCAATCCTTTCTGTCGAGGGTTACTTCATTGTACAGTAAGCTTGTATCGGATGGCTCAGCGGAGTTATCTACAACGCCGTTTTTTCACCCGATACTCCCGCTTGTTGCCAATGTGGAGAACGCTCGCGAGTGCATGCCCAAAGTCACGCTCCCATCCAAGTGGTCTGGCTCGATGCAGGACGCAGAAAGGCAGGTGCACGATGCAGTCAAGCTCTTCGCCGCCCAGTTTGGCGTCCCACTCAGGGGGATGTGGCCTGCTGAAGGCTCTGTGAGCCAAGATACCTGCGGGATATACACCGATCTCGGAATCAAATGGATAGCCACCGACGAAGCGATTCTCTCAAGCTCGCTCGTCCGCGGCAAGCTTCAACCTCTCGAGCGGAACAGAGCTCAGCTCTACGCGCCTCATTTCGTCAAGGCGAATGGGAGACCCCTCTCGGTGTTTTTCAGAGACCATGAGCTTTCTGACGCAATCGGTTTCGTCTATTCCAACTGGGAGGCCAATGACGCTGTGAGCGATTTCCTCGGCAAACTACAAGGCATCCGTAACCTGATCAGCCGCAGCAACGACAGCCGGTTTGACCGCACGCCGCCGATCATCTCGGTCATCCTTGACGGCGAGAACGCCTGGCAGCACTACGCTGACAACGGAGAGCTCTTCCTGCGTTTGCTTTATTCGCGCCTCGTTCAGACTGAGTGGGTCGAGCTCGTGAGATTCGGGGACTACGTAGAGGAATTCGGCCCAGGTGAGCAGCTATCTAGGCTGGCAGCAGGTTCTTGGATACGAGGTGACTTCAGCGTCTGGATCGGCCATCCTGAGGACAATCAGGCGTGGGATTACGTGGCCGCGGCGCGTGAGGCCCTCGTCAAGAACCCTCCATCTGACGCTAAATCAAAAGAGCTCGCATGGCAGTCGCTTCTTGCGGCTGAGGGGAGCGACTGGAACTGGTGGTACGGTAATGACCACAGCTGCGACAACATCCTGGAGTTTGATCGCATCTTCCGCAAACACATCGCGAACGTCTTTAGCCTTATTGGGCGGGAGCCGCCTTTTGACTTAAGTGTCCCGATCAAGAAGTCCGGTCCGGTGTTGGCCGTTCAGCAGCCAACTCAGTTCATCAGGCCCGTCATCGACGGGAAGAACACAACCTACTTCGAGTGGGTTGGGGCGGGCGTCTTCGAGCAGCAGTCGGCCGGCCAAGGCGCAATGCATCAGGTCGCAACAATCGCCAAGAATCTGTATTTCGGTTTTGATCTTGAGAATCTCTTCATTAGGATTGATTTCGCTCAGGATGCCACCAGCATCCTTGACGGACGTTCTGGACAGGATATCGCCGTCTATGTTACATTACCCTCGCAGCGGAGAGCCAAGATCGTCGCGAAGAGCTGCGACCGAGGCAGCTCATACTCGCTAAAGATGTTCTGGCAGAACGACGGAGGATGGAAGCAGGTGGACGCAAGGGGCAGCGTCGGCGTGGGTCAAGTGTTCGAGATGGCGGTCCCGTTTGAAGCACTAGGCTGCGTTGCGCACGACAACATCG
>CAZKNE010000485.1:0-2086 GCA_964554005.1 uncultured bacterium
TAGTATTCGTATTTCTCGCTGTTATCTTCAGCCTTAAATTGAAGTCGCCGCTCGGCGTTTCACTCTTCGCCGGCTCGATCGCTCTTGGTCTCTGGCTTGGGATGCCGCTAGATGCCCTCGGGCGCAGCACGCTGGCGGGCGTATTCGACCTGCCGAATCTTATGCTCTTGCTGATCGTCCTGCTGATTGTGCTGTTTTCTGCCGTGCTCCAGGAGACTAAACAGCTGCGGAAGCTTGTGGCCGCGGTCAGAGAAGTTGTCCACAACCCACGATTGGCAGTCCCGATGATGACTGCAATCGTCGGGCTTCTGCCAATGCCCGGTGGGGCAAGGTTCTCCGCACCACTCGTTGAGGAGGCGTCAGAAGGCCTCGGAATTAACAAACTCCAGAGCGCGACCATCAACTTCTGGTTCAGGCATATCTGGGAATACTGGTGGCCGTTCTATCCCTCCGTCATCCTCATGAGCGCGATAACGGGCTTCAGTATAGCCAAGATCATCGCCATCTTCCTCCCAGCGTCAGCCGTAATGGTGCTCGTCGGTTACTTCTTCTACCTCCGCTGGCTGCCAAAACGCACACGAGCACCTGAGACACCCAAATCCCACGGCTCAGTCCTCCAACTCCTCAGCATAAGCCGTGCGATCCTGACCGTTATCATCGTCAACTTCGCACTTGTGAGCGGACGAGTCGCATTTGAATCGGCCGGAGTCCACCTCGATAAGCTGCCTGCAAGATTCCCACTCGTTCTCGCGCTCCTCGTCGGAATAACTGTGGCGCTTCGTGGTTCTGGCCTAAAGACCCGGACTGTCGTCAAAATGGTCCTTAACAGACGGGTTTCAATGACTACGCTCACGGTTGCCTCGATCCTGATCTTCAGCCAAGTGCTCAAGGATGCGGGTGTGATAGCACAGATCACAGAGTCTCTAAGAGGGCAGGAGGCCCCGCTGCTACTACTTGCATTTGCAGTCCCGTTCTTCGTGAGCTTTGTTACGGGGTTAGTTGTCGCCTACGTCGGGATAGGCCTGCCGATCCTGTATCCAGTCTTCGCATCTTCTCTCCCTCAGAGCGAACTTGTGGCATACGTATTCATGTTCTCAGTCGCCGGGTACATAGCCGTAATGCTTATGCCGGTGCACCTCTGCCTCATACTCTCCAACGAGTACTTCGATGTTACATACATTCAGGTCGCCAAGCTCTTGATTCTCCCGTGCATACTGTCGATGGCCGCCGATCTCGGCATATTCCTCCTGTACAGGATGCTCTGAATCGCCCGACCCAGTGTCTGGGCACCCATACCCAGTGTCTGAGCTCCCGTAGCTCTTTTTCCCGGCGGATGTCCTCGGTCGGCTCGGCGGCTGCGCCGGCTCGCCTTCACCACCGGCCGAAGCGCAGCCTCGGCCCAGGGTAATGGTGTGGCCTTGCCACCCACGCCCCAGGGTAATGGCGAGGTACTACTGTCGGGTCAAAGGAATACTGCGAGAAGTTTCCGGAAGCGATTTGACATACTTGTCGATTTGTGTTTTACTATAGAAGAGGGTCAAAGTTGCGTTTCCCTGGGCCGAGCCCTTGCGTGGTTAGCGTTCTTTGCTGGGGAAGCTGCTTCTTTGGGTGTCAGAGGGAGATAACTTGACACGATGCAGTCAGGCATTTGATGAACAAGATTAGGAGGACCTTATCGACAACGTTAACCAATCCGAGATACCACAAAGCGACGTTAACCTAGAAGTTCCTGAGCTGCAGATACTCGTGATAAAAAAGGACGAGGACTTCCCTGCATATCTAGACCGGCAGAAGCTTGCCCGATTTCTCCACAAGAGTCTCAAACCTTTTGAAGACCCATTAGCTGATATCGTAAGCGGCATCGACTACGCTCTTTCGTCCAGCCCGGGAGAAGGGGGCTTCATTCTAGTCGCAGAAAGCGCTGGTAAGCTCGCGGGAGCGCTGGTGATGCTGCGAACAGGTATGAAGGGCTACGTGCCCGAGAACCTCCTTCTCTTTGTGGCGGTGGCACGGTCAATGCGTCGCAAGGGTATTGGAGTGAGACTGGTTAGGAAGGCGGTCCAGGTCAGCGATGGCGACGTCAAAC
>CAZKNE010000486.1:0-2081 GCA_964554005.1 uncultured bacterium
CGTATAGGAGTCAGGATGAAGGATGCCGAACTTGTAACCAGGGCCAAAGAAGCCGCCGAGAACGCAATCGTTCCCTTCTCAGGATTTCGCGTTGGCGCGGCGCTCCTATCTTCGGACGGGAGGTTATTTCTCGGCTGCAACATCGAGAACGCCTCGCTGTCGATGAGTGTCTGTGCCGAGCAGGTTGCGATGACGAACGCTCTTTCCAGCGGTGTCCAGAGTTTTGAGACGATCGCAATCTGGGGTGCTGACGACGATTTCGTTACGCCGTGCGGGAAGTGCAGGCAACTGCTCCTGGAGTTTGCGCCAAATGTGCAGGTAATCATGGCCAACAGGGATTGCGAGTTCGTCAAGAAGCCAATTGAGTCGCTGCTCCCTGAACCGTTCCGGCACAGGACAGGATAGACCGACGCCGGAAATCTGAGAGAACTCAGCAGAGCCATGCCCACCCACCACCCACATACATAAATTGATGCCTGTTTACCCCACGCTGCGCCTCACGGCTTGCATGGGGCTATTCACGTTCCGTCACTTCAGGGCGAACTGAGGTAACCGCGGAACCCGCCAACTGTCAACGGTCAACTGCTAACTGCCAACGGTCAACCGCCATGATCGCCCATTGGCAAGAGCACAACGAGTTGACCGCACGGGGTTCCAGCCCGTCAATCTGGTTTTTCAGGACGACCTCGCGTTTGTTGTTCACCATTTGACTGTGTTACGTTTGGCTCATACAGGTAGCGTTGTTTGCGGGTTCCAAACTGAAACTTCTGCGAGGGCAGCGATGACGGTGCGAGCGTTTACGGCGGTCTTGCACAAGGAAGACGACATTTATGTGGCGGAATGCCCTGAGGTGGGCACCGTTAGCCAAGGATATACGATTGACGAGGCGATAGCGAACCTCAAGGAGGCGACGGAGCTCTATCTCGAGGAGTTCCCCGCCCCCGAGGTCTCGAGGCCTCTCGTAACCTCATTTGAGGTCGCGGTGAGTGCCCCGACTGAGTAGAGTATCTGGCGCAGCAGCCGAGAGCAATAGTTCTCAACAGGTGAGGTGAAGGCGGAACCGCCAACGGCCAACTGCCAACTAACTCCCTTCAACAATCCCAATCTCCGCCTCCGTCAGCCCATACAGCTCATAGACGAGACGATCGATCTCGTCGTCCGTCGCGTCGATCTGCCGCCTTCCGACGCCTGGTCTTGCCCGCGCTGACGACCATCTTGCCATCCCTGATCAGCTCCGCAAAAAGTCGCGCCGACTTCCTCAAGCGCTGGGCCATTCCCCCTAGACGCCGCCAATTAGCGAAGAATGCCTGCCATTCCCGTAGGAATACTGTGTTATCTGCACCAGGCATAGGGGAGAATGAGGCTCTGGGTGTCTCTGGCTCCCCGAGCATAAGCAGAGACAGCTGCGTCCGAAGGTGAAGCATGTCAAACCAGGCCGCGACCAGACCAGATACCTCAACACGCTTCTGGCGCATGGACATCACCCCGTGCAAAAGAGACTCAACCAGGACTACGTCCGCCTCATACCTGGCGACCGCTCCCGAGAGGTCATTCGTGCTTGGCGGGTCCTCCCCGGTAAAGGTGATCCCCTCGGGAATGGGGCGTTGCAGTGCCTTTACTTTGGAGAGGAATTCCCTGCCGCGCTTAAGGTACCCACCGATACAGGTGATCAGGCGATCGAATGTCTCGTCCATTTCGAACAGGATCTTTCCCGCCTTGCAGATATCGCGGATGCTCCTATATCTGTCGCGCATGACCATAACGACCGTAGCAACGACGGCGGCAGTGAACGCGGGTGCCAGAATTAGCCTCCTTAGCCACCATGGCGCCAGCACCCACTCAGGGACAACCTGTAAGGTAGCGACCGCGACAATCGCAGCCACCCATGCCCAAAATCCCCACTTTGCATAACGAAAGAAGCAGGATAACTGGCTATACACCACTGCCCTCCACAATCTTAATCTCTTCCTCCGTCAGGCCATAGAGCTCATAGACCAGGCGATCGATCTCGTCGTCCGTCGCCGCAATCTGCCGCCGCAAGACCTCCTTGTCGTGCTCCGTCCGAACCTCCGAAAGCCGCT
>CAZKNE010000487.1:0-2076 GCA_964554005.1 uncultured bacterium
CCGAGTGAATACATAAGAATGATGTCGTGTCTGCGCGACCAACGAGCATTCGACAGACCACCTCCCCTGTAATACCAGACGATCTCGTTCTGGAATGACCTGGTACCAAACACTGCGTCCATAAGAAGCTTCAGGTAGTGGCTCGCGGTTGGGTCGCAGTGCAGATAGATCGAGCCGGTCGCTTTCAGGACCCGTCGAAGCTCAAGGAGCCGAGGCGCCATCATCGCCAGGTAGGACATCATATCGCTTGTGCCCAAGAATTGATGGAACGCCTGCATCAGCCGCGAGACTTCGTCCGGCCCCGAAACGACCAAGTCCTCGTAAGCCTCCGCCGCGGCCTGGTCCCAGCACCACGTGTCCCTGAACGCCTCGATCTGCGACTTCGACTGCGCCCCGTTCTTCTCCTTGAATATGACGTTGTAGGCCTTGTTGCTCTTGAACGGCGGATCGAGGTAGATAAGATCAACCGAGGCGTCCTTGACGTGGCGCCTCAAGACGCTGAGATTGTCGCCGAAATAAAGCCAGTTATCTGTCACCATATCCTCCATCAATCCTGATACCACACTAACAATAACGCCTGGCGCCGTCAACGTTTGCTGGCTTCGCTCGAACGGCCGGTATGCAAGGAACTCATCCCAATGTGTGTCAGCTGGCTTTATCCGATGCTCAATCTCTGGCATATTCTGCTCTACGAATGAAGGCGGCTGGGGTAAATTAAGGGTCAAATCGGGTGATGCGCAGGAAATATCAAGTTTTACGTAATTATCTGCATGAAATCTGGGCTCAGGGGATCGATGTCGCGAGCGCCGAGATATTCTTTCTCTCGGACTTCCGCATCGACCTTTCGGAGCACCCGCTGCACGAATCAATGGCCAAGAGACTGAGGGATATCGACAAATCCTGGCATCTTTCAGAATACGGCAACACGTCGGGCGATATCTTCGTGCGCGAGGCGCTGGCCAGGCTCGAGAATGCACGGCTCGAGACCAACCTCTACTCAATAGACGACGTGATGCTGACGCTCGGCGCGACGGGTGCCACCTCAATGATATACAAAGGATTTTTGAGGCAAGGGGCGCGGATTCTTATGATTCCGCCGATCTACTATGTGTTTGCTGGCGCGGCAGAACAGCTCGGAATGACAGTTGATATGATGAACGTGTCGCGCGACAACGACTTCTTGCCGACGGTGGAGGCCTTCGAGGCTACCCTCAACAGCCACGATTACGATCTGGCCCTGATAACTAACCCCACGTATCCAATTGGCCGTATATATCCTCCAGAACTGCTCTATGGGATACTCGATTGTATCGCTGCGTATAACAGGAAGCGCCCCTGTATTGCTGTGCTCGACGAGGTCTATGCGCAGCTTGCGTTCGACCCGGATAAGATACACTACGGGACCCATATAGCGGACTATAATTTCGTTATCAGGACCAACAGCATGTCGAAATCACTTGGGACCGCTGGGCTTCGGGTCGGTTATTTCTGCGCCCATCCGGAGCTCTGCAAGCGCATTCACGAAGGAACTGGCTGGCGGGTGATGGATTTCTTAAACGACCTCGGCGACCTTGAGTATGGCACACCGCCGCCCGTCTTCGGGCCTTATGTGGAGGCGGCCTGTGAGTTCTTCAGGCGCGCGCGGCTCGACGGGGAGAGCGATGAGGCCACGTTTTGGCGCCGTAACCTTGCGAGGTATTGGGACAAGTATCAGGTTGTCAAGGGGATGATCGATGACGCGGGGCTGGACTACATCGAGCCGGAAACGGCTTTCAGCGTAATGGTGGAGTTGCGAGGGGCGAAAACGCCTCAGGAGCAATTCGAGATGTTCAAGAGGCTCTTGGCGGCCAAGAGAGTCTATGCCCTGCCAGGTGCCTTATATCGAGTGCCGGACGATGCACAGCCAGCGATGGCGCGAGTCTCGTTCGGACAGCCGGAGCCACTGCTTAAGGAGGGGCTTGCCCGCGCTCTCGACTTCTGGCTGAACCGGCAATGATCGATGAAGACCGATGAGCCGCGATGGCCAGGGCCTTCCCATTTTGCTGGCCAAGATGACTTGGTTCACCTTCATTGCGT
>CAZKNE010000488.1:0-2072 GCA_964554005.1 uncultured bacterium
CCCCAATCCGCACCTAATACTATGCTCGCAAAGCGCGCGTTTTCATATTGAATATGAGTGGAAAGATGCTTACCGTTTGAGTTACGGAGTCCAACTGAAATCCTAGTGGCTGGATGGTTTAGGACAATCTGCATGGTGAGAACGGTGTTGGGCCGATTAGGGAGAGGAGGCTTATGAATCCGCAGGTACAGCTGGATCGGGACGTGTTGGCGTCATTCTGCCGCAAGTGGCGGATACGTGAGTTGTCCATCTTCGGTTCCGTGCTTCGGGACGATTTCGGCCCCGAGAGCGATCTGGATTTTTTGGTGAGTTTCGAGCCGGGGGCCTCGTGGGATTTATTCGATTTGGTGGACATGAAGGAGGAGATGGAGACACGCTTCGGCCGCCCGGTGGACATAGTGGAAAAGGAGGCGCTACGCAATCCCTGGAGGAAGCACGAGATTCTGAGAACGCGCAAGGTCCTCTATGCAGCCTGACACCAAGGACATGGCCCGGCTCTGGGATATGCTGGACGCGGCTCGAGCGGCAGTCGAATTCACGAAGGGGCTGGGATTTGAAGATTTTCTCAAGGATCGTAAGACCCGGAATGCTGTAGAACGCAACCTGGAGATCATCGGAGAGGCGGCGCGGCATGTCTCGCTTGAGACGCGCGAGAGCTATCCAGATATTCCATGGAGGTCCATTGTCGCACTCCGAAACATCATTACCCATGAATATGGGGAGGTTCTTTACGACAACCTCTGGAGAATATGCAAGAACAGGTTGCCTCTGCTCATTGAGAAGATCGCAGCGACCGGCGTAGATCACCCTCCCTCGAACGGGGAACTGTAGAAGTTCAACGAAGCCGCCTTCATCTTCCATTCAGTTGGCAGTTGTCAGTTGTCAGTTAGCCCCAATCCCCAATCCGCAATCCGCAATCGTTCCATGGCCTTGCTCCCGCAACCATACCCCGAGTATAGGGCAATGCGGGCCAGGCTTGCCAGGTACGTGCGCGGACGCCGTGTTACCACGTGGCAGACCCTAAAAGACTGAAACGACCGTCCCTTACGATGATTCTCTCGTCTTTAAGCAATGACGAGACAACTTGACCGAGCCGCTTCTGGATCCTTGCGCCGGTCCTCTCGAATCCGAAGAGACGAGCCACTGCGTCAATTAGCGCCTGTTTGTTCATTGCCGAGACGTTTCGCAGCACAAGAATTACCGCCTCGGCGAGCTCCTCTGTCGCAATGTGCTCAATTTGCCGATTGGATTCCGGAACGCCAGGGATGGGCACGCGGACGGGATACTCAAGTGTGCTTGAGGAATATAGAAAACCAGCCTTGCTCCTTACGAGCTGTTGCCGCACCGATGTCTGAACGGCGTTATTGAAAGCCTCCAACATTTGACGGCCAACCTTGGTATGGCCCCAAAGTCGCGCCAGGCGTAGAGCTGCAACGTGTCTGTGAATGGGGCCTTCGTTTTCCACCAGCCTCACGAGCCGGTCGCTAATTTGCCGCAGACTGCCAAACGAACCGAATTTGTAGCGCTGGTTTACCGGATCAAGCTCGACGACCTCATATGGCACTGTCCCCGGGAGATTCCTGATGTCAACGACTGGCACCTTTTCAATGTGTGGTTCGACTCCCTCGCGTAGAGAATCGCAATCGCTTGACTCGCCATTGTTGCTTACTGGTTGACCATCTGGATAAGATGGCTCCGCACTCGCCCGCTCGATGGCTTCCCTCAACCGTTTGATCTCCTTGTCCCGGTGCTTAATCCACGTGGGAGACCAGATCCGGTGAAGCCTCCAGCCCATGTTCTCGAGGACCGTTTGGCGGATTCTGTCTCTGTCGCGAGCGGTTGCGCCCGAATGATACATCGCTCCGTCGCACTCGACGCCAAGTATGAAGCGGCCCGGCGCTTCGGGATCGAGCACCCCAAGATCAATTCGATAACTGCTACAGCCGACCTGGGCCACGACCTCGTAACCCATTGACCTGATTTCCCCGGCGACATCCGCCTCGAACTCGGATTCGAAGTCGCCTCCCGATGTGTCCCGAACAGACTGTAATGCCTCGATTCCCCTCTCTGCA
>CAZKNE010000489.1:0-2071 GCA_964554005.1 uncultured bacterium
TGCAGAGCAGGCTCACGGCCGCTATATCCTCTTTCTCAACCCAGACCTCTTCATCCTACCCGGCGCAATGCGCACCTCGCTTGACGCCTTCACGCGGCTCGACCGTTGCGGCGCTGTCATGGCACGAACGTTCTGGGACGACGAAATGCAGTTTCAGTTCTCATGCCTGAAAAGTAGCGGTCTGCTGGCCGCAATGGTTCAACACACCTCCCTCCGCCACCTCTTCAGCCAGCGCACCTTCGAGAGATACTGGAGGATGGACTGGGAGATGTGGGCCGGCGATGCGCCGGTTGAGGTCTCAGGTGTTCCCGGTAGCTACCTCATGCTACCCCGCAAGCTATTCCGGCAGCTTGGCGGTTTTGACGAGCGTTTCTTCATGTATTATGAGGACGAGGACCTTTGTCGGCGGATTAGACAGGCCGATCACGCGATATACTGCCTTCCAGATGCGAAGGCGATTCACTACTGTGCTCAGAGTTTGAAAACTTCCGAGAGAGCTGCGATGGGAAGAATCCAGAGAGAGAGCTTGATTGCGCTTTATGAGAAGCACTATCCGCATCTTGGACATGCCCTATCCATCTGTATCCAGGTTAACAACTTTATGGTCTCCAACGCAAAGCGCATCCTCGGCCTGTCCGGTAGCAGCATGGCCTCGAGCAGTATCCCAATAGGCCTTCCAGACGGCATCGAGCTCGCATGGCAGAGCGTTCCTAGGGCAGAATACTACTTCCTTGAGATCACGACGGACCCCTGTTTCCTTCACAAGGTTGGTGCGAGGGTGGCCGACACCAGATACTTCCTCGCTCACCGCGCCTACCGGATGCTCGCGCCGGATGTCTATTTCTGGCGCGCCGTGCCCATGGTTGGGAAGGATCACATAGGAAAGGTCCAGATCGGGCGTTTCAGGATCGTTTCAGACGTAAGTAGCGAGGAGAGATAGTATTGCTCAACCAAGACTTTCAGCCCCCAGCGAACTTCCGGCTGTTTCATTACCAAGACCTTGAGTATCAGGACCGGATACTCTCGCTCATGAGGGCATCGTTTGGCAGACCGTTTCTCAAAGAGCACTGGGACTGGAAGTATCGTTCACGGCCAATTAAAGGGGCCTGCAGCCTTGTCATGATCGACGGGGACAAGGTCGTGGGACACTGGGGATTCAGCCCTGTCAGATACAAGCTCGGCCCGAAGAGCTATGTGGCCTCTATCTCCTTCGACATGGCCGTTGACAGAAAGACATTCGGCCGGAGGGCTGCCGCCCTAAATCTGGTGCAAATCGGCAAAACCGCTTACTACGTGATCGAGTCGCAGGGGGCGGTTTTCGGGGCGGGGTTTCCCAACATAAACTCGCTATTTCTCGGCATCAAGCGGCTGGGGTGGATACCTATAGTGCACATCCTGAACCTGTCTTGCTATTTGAGGCTCAAGCCGTTCCTGCAAAAAAGGCTCTCAAACAGGTTCCTCGTCAAGGCCGCCAGTTTGCTCTGGCGAGCGCTGGTCAAGATCGGCCTTTATTCACGATTTCTGGACCTCTGGCCGTCATGGGGCAGGAAGGTGCACAAGGTCAACTCATTCGATGAAAGGGCTGATGCTCTGTGGCAGAGCACCTCTCAGAAAATAGGTAACGCGGTCGTGCGCGATGCTAAATACCTCAATTGGCGCTACTTTAGCCCGCTCAAACCCGTTTACGATGTATTCATAGCGGAACGCAAACACCAACTTGTGGGATACATCGTCCTGCGGATACGAGAGGACCGAGAAAACGTGAAGGAGGCTGTCATTGCCGACATCCTCGCCAAAGACCATAGTCCCCTGATCGCATCTCAACTCATACTCTCCGCCGTCCGCTTCGCCGTGAAGAACAACTGCGACGTTGTCCGTGCGTGGTGCGTCAAGCACTCTCGCTACCTGTCGTGTCTGCGAGCGGTCGGTTTCCTCAAACGCAAATCCCTGGTCCACTTTATCCTCAGACCTTGGACGCCAAACCCAAGCTTAGCGAAACAGATCATGACCCGAAGCGCCTGGCACGTGATGATGGGCGACTCCGACTCGGTATAGGTTGTGGATTGCGGAT
>CAZKNE010000490.1:0-2058 GCA_964554005.1 uncultured bacterium
CGGAGCTCGCTTTGGTAATGCTGGGGCAGCTACAGCTTGAGCTCGGGTCCTGCGTATCACGAGCCGTCGTCGTCTCGGCGGACTTCGTCCCCTCCGCGTTCCCGGCCCTGTCAGTCGCGATCGTGTAGAACTGGTAGGTTCCGTCGCCCTCGGCCGGCTCAAAGTTGAAGCTCCCCGAGGTGCTATACTCACGAAGGCCGCTCGACGTCCATTCACCATCCCCGAACCTGTAATACAGATCGCAGAATGAGATGCCGCTTAGTGTGTCCGAGGCGGTGAAACTGACCGCTATCTGATCGCCGTTGGAGTAGTCAGGCGACGAACATGAGGAGCTGGGCAACGTTGCGTCGTAGATGGCATCGCAGTCGGCGCTCTGCGGAGGCGCCTCCTCATTTGAGGCGGCGTCAACTGCGATGGTGTAGAAGTTGTAGGTGCCCTCCCCGTCTGGGGCGTTGAACTCGAAGCTGCCAGCCGTGCCATCAGCCTCGAGGCCCGAGTCGATGGCACCTCCACCGTCGAAACTGTAGAAGAGCTTGGTTAATGCCATCCCGCTGCCGCCGTCGTGCGCCTCGAACTGAATGACGATGGGCAGAGAGCTGGCGAATTCACCACATGAGCAGCTTGAGGTTGGCTTGGTTGTGTCATAGACACAAGATGCGTCCGGAGCCTCCTTCGTCGACTCGTCATTGCCAGCCTCATCCGTGGAGAGTGTGTAGAAGTGATATGTTCCCTCGCCGTGCGAGAACGTGAACTCGAAGGCCCCTGATGTGCCTGTCTCCTCCTGACCGGTCTCGGTCCAGCTGCCGCTGTTGAACTTGTAATAGAGCTTTGTGTTCGCAACGCCGCTTGTCTCGTCCTGAGATGAGAAAGAGATCGAAATAGGGCTGTGGTTGACGTCAGAGTCACACGAGCAGCCGGACGCCGGGGCAGTTTCGTCATAGACAGTAACCGCATCGGGCTCATCCGGGGGGAGCTCGACATTTCCGGCCTTGTCCGTAGCGATCGTGTAGAACGCGTACGTGCCCTCGCCATCGGGCGGGGTGAAGGACGTCGCGGAGAGCACGAAACATTTGAACTCATCCTCTGCCATCGGGACCGAGAGTGGTTCGCCATCGTAAAAGCCCTTCAAGAGTGGCTCCCCAAAGTAGTCCTCAACGTCCACCAGACGGAAATAGTCGCCCTCACTCAGAATCGAGGAGACGTCAACGTCAACACTCTCGGACGCCTCCCAGTTGTAGATCGCGATGTGAGCCCGCTTGATCTTGTAGTTGTTGGGCAGAACAACGGTCTTGTTCTCGGAGGGTTTCTGTGCCTCAACTATCTGGCTGTTAGTATCCCATTCCGTCAGACTACGCCATTCTTCGAGGTTGTAAGATGTATTCGCATCGCTACGGCAGTAAAGGACTCTAAAATCGCCTGTGGCACCAACGTAATAGGTATTATCATCCCAGTCGAACGTGCTGTATTCGGGCGTCTCGTCCTGATATTCGTCGAAAAACAGCCGGTAAGTCCCAGACGAGATGAAAGTATTGCCTCTCACTATGGAGCCATATTCGTGTCGTCTGAACCAGGCTGGACTGCCGCCGGAAGCTACGTAATTGTCCGTGATTGTCATCGTGTCCGTCGGCCCATACCACCCTGGCATGAATGGATATGACTTAGGCTCATAGAAGTAGTTGGATGAGACGACGTTATCGCGGAGCGTGATGCTCCCACTGCCGCCGAGCAGGAAGTATTTGCTGTTGCCGAACGATATGTTGTTGGTGACTCTGAAGCCGCTTAATTCAGTCCCGCCCTCGCAGTAGGCGTGCAGCGAGAACTTGTTGTTGTTGAACAGTATGTTGTTGGCGATAGTCTTTAGCCCGTAATTGGGGTAATCGTTCTGTGTATAGATAGCGTGCCCGTGCGGGTCGTCGTGATTAGGTGCTACCCCCCAGATTAGGTTCCCATAGAAGATGTGGCCGGAACCAACCCTCCAACCGCCAATGCCGTTATACCCGTTAGGAGGGTCGTGGATGATGCAGTTCACGAGGCGAACGTCGTCGCCGTCATATATGT
>CAZKNE010000491.1:0-2058 GCA_964554005.1 uncultured bacterium
AGGTTAGTGGAGCTCATCGACCGCGGTCTGAGGGAGATTCCCATCCAGGCCGACTTTTTGGCCATGCGGCTCATAACACTTCCCTCGCAGTGGGTTCGCGTCAGGGTCAAGGAGAAAGACGGGCAGGACATGGCCATTGTATCCCCATCGAGACCCCAAAGGAAACATAAGTGAGAAGAAAGGACCTCCTGGGAATCGCCGACCTCTCCACGTTTGAGATATCGATGATCCTTGACCTTGCAGAATCGACGAAGACCATTAACGAGCGAACCGTCAAGAAGGTCCCGACGCTGCGAGGCAGAACTATCGTCAACATGTTTTTCGAGCCGAGCACGAGAACGCGGGTATCGTTTGAGCTTGCCCAGAAGCGGCTATCGGCCGATAGCGTGAACTTCTCTATTTCGGACAGCAGCATTTCAAAGGGCGAGACGCTAGTCGATACCGCCAAGAACCTCTCCGCAATGAACCCCAGCGTGGTTGTCATCCGGCACAGCGTGGCTGGCTTCCCTCACAGGCTCGCCAAACTCATGGATGCCTCGGTCATAAACGCCGGGGACGGTTTCCACGAGCACCCCACGCAAGCCCTCTTGGACCTCATGACGATCCGCGAGAGAAAGAAAAAAATCGAAGGGCTTAAGGTCGCCATCATCGGCGACATAGCCCGCAGCCGCGTCGCTGGCTCCAACATTCCGTGCCTAACCAAGATGGGGGCGGAGGTTACAGTCATGGCCCCCAAGACCATGCTCCCGTTCGATGTGACCAGGCTCGGGGTCAAGGTCGCATCCAGCCTCAAAGAGGCCATCAAGGACAAGGATGTCGTCATGCTTCTCCGTATCCAGACCGAGCGCGATGCTGCCCCCAGGTTCCCATCGCTCAGGGAATACAACCGTTACTTCGGGCTCAAGCTAGAACACCTGAAATACCTTAAGGACGACTGCATCATTATGCACCCCGGCCCGATAAACCGCGGCGTTGAGATCGACCCTGAAGTCGCCGATGGCCCATTCTCGGTGATACTTGACCAGGTGGCCAACGGCGTCTCGATCAGAATGGCCGTTCTTCTCTTGCTGCTTGGCGGAAGGAGCATCTATGAAATTAGTGATTAGCGGCGGCAGGATCATCTCCCCGGGCGATAAGATCGATTACGTGGGAAGCATTCTTGTCGAGGACGGGCTCATCAAGAGAATCTCAAAAAAGCCCATCCCACTCAGAGACGCCTTGCTCATCCGCCCAGGCAAAAAAGGCCCGAGGTCGCTCAAGAAAAGCGACAGGATCGTCATCAACGCCGAGGGACTCATCGTCGCGCCGGGCCTTATCGATATCCACGTCCACTTCCGCGAGCCGGGACGCGAGGATGCCGAGACCATCAAAACGGGCATGATGGCGGCCGCTGCGGGCGGCTTCACGTCTGTCATAACTATGCCGAACACCTTACCTACCAATGATACCCAATCAACGACGCTGTTCATCCTTCAGCAAGCCGCTAGAAGCGGCCTTGTCCACATCTTCCCGGCGGGCGCAATCACGCGCGATAGAAAGGGAGAGTCGCTCGCAGAAATCGGCGAAATGGCCGAGGCGGGGATCGTGGCCGTGACGGATGACGGGGATTGCGTCTCAAACAGCATGATCATGCGCCATGCGCTCGAGTATGCGAGCGATTTCGTGGTCCGCGTGCTCTCGCACAGCGAGGACACGACGCTGTCTGCCGGCGGCGTCATGCACGAGGGCTTCGTGTCAACCAGGCTCGGGCTCCCCCCAATACCGCCTCAGGCGGAGAGCGCCATGGTCTATCGAGACATCTCGCTCTCCGCACTGACCGGCGTGCCAGTGCACATAATGCACGTCTCAACGAAGGAGTCAGTTGAGCTAATTAGACGGGCCAAGATGGCCGGGATAAAGGTCACAGGGGAGGTCACGCCCCATCACCTCGCTCTCACGGACGAGGCCACCCTCGGCTACGACACGAACACGAAGATGGCGCCGCCGCTCCGATCCGCCGCCGACGCGGAGGCCTGCCGCGCCGGCCTCGCCGACGGCACCCTCGACGCCATCGCCACC
>CAZKNE010000492.1:0-2048 GCA_964554005.1 uncultured bacterium
GACACTCGGCCGTTCAGTTGACTGTTGGCAGTTGGCAGTTGGCCGTCAATCCGCAGACCCTAACTCCAGTTCATCGACGATCTCATCGATCAAGAAGCAGATATAACCTCCCCGCAAATCCCCTCCGTCAACCGGGACCTATTAGACGGCCTCTTCAGTCGGGTGGCTGCCTCGGCCGAAAAGTCGGCGGGCATTCCCAGCCGTTATCCTCGCTATGTGCTCTTTGGAGGCGCTGCGGATTCTCGCCAGCTGCTCCACGACATAGACCAAGAAGGACGGCTCGTTTCGCCTGCCTCGCATAGGGCTGGGAGCGAGGAACGGAGCGTCGGTCTCGACAAGGAGCCTATCGTCCGGGACAGCGGCGGCGCTCTCGCGAACCTGCTGCGCATTTCTGAACGTTACGATACCGGAGAACGAGACGTAGAAACCTAGCTCGACAGCCCTGAGCGACTCCTGTGCGTTTCCGGTGAAACAGTGAAACACGCCGACCGATGCGCCGTGTTCTGCCAGAAGGGAGCACGTCTCCTCGAAGGCGTCCCTGCAATGAATTACGAGCGGCAGGCCGAGCTGCACAGCGAGCTCGATATGCTCAATAAAAGCGGCAATCTGCGTTTCGCGGGGCGAGATGAGGCGAAAGAAATCGAGGCCCGTCTCGCCGACTGCGACGACTTTGTCTAGATTCTCAGTGGCCATCCTGCGCAGGGACTTGACGAAATCATCCGACGCATCTTTGGCATCGTGAGGCGATACGCCCACCGTCGCCCAAAGAGCATCATATCGCCTCGCCATCTCGATCGCGCGCCGGCTGTGTTCGACGGTGTACCCGACAACGTTGATCGAGGTTACTGAGGCTTTTTGGGCGCGGTCAAGCACCGCATCCAGCTCCTCCTCGAACTGAGGCGCCGTTAGGTGGCAGTGCGAGTCAATCAGGCCAGGAGACTTCGACATCTCGCAGGTATTTTGCGGCCTGTTCAGGCGGCGTTGGGTTGATGTAGAATCCCGTGCCCCACTCGAAACCTGCGACCTTTGTGACCCTGGGCATGATCTCGATGTGCCAGTGGTAGTCTAGGTCGAGCGTCTGCCAGTAGCCGGGCAGGCGGGCTTTGCCCTTGGTGTTCGGCGAGTTGTGCAACACGAAGTTATATGGTGGTGACTCGAGTGCAACCGATAGACGTTTCAGAGTGTCCCGCAGAGCAAGGGCAAGGTGATGCAACAGCTCGTCCGATGACTGCGAGAAGTGCGCCGTGTGCTTGCGCGGGAATATCCAGGTCTCAAACGGAAAGCGGGATGCGAACGGGCACAGTGCTACGAAATGCTCGTTGATCGAGACTATCCTCTCCCCATCTTTGATCTCCTGCGCCAGAATATCGCAGAACAGACATCGCTCCTTGTCGAGAAAATGGCTCTGAGCCGAGATCAGCTCCTGCTTGACCACGCGCGGCGTTACCGGTGTGGCGATTAGCTGCGTATGTGGATGCTCGAGCGAGGCGCCAGCCGCGAAACCGAAGTTCCTGAAAATGAGAATGTACCTGAGCCTCATGTCGTTGACCAGGTCCAGTATTCTCGCCCGGTAGGTCGAGAGAACTATCTCTAGATGCGCAAGCGGCATGTCGCCCATCTCAAGATTGTGCTGCGGAGTCTCGATGATAACCTCGTGCGCACCTATACCGTTCATGCAGTCGAAAAGCCCGTTGCCTCGCCGATCTAAATTGCCCTCTATCGCCAGCGCGGGGAACCTGTTCGGGACGACCCGCGTCTGCCATCCCGGCGTGTTTGGCTTGCGCCCATTATGTGGCAAAGCGAATATCTCTGGCGGCGTCTTATCCTCGTTACCCTCGCAGAACGGGCAGAAGCCGCCAGAAGGCCGCTGCTGTTTGGGGTGTAGGTGAAAATCCGAGGGCCGCCTCGCCCTGTCTGTGGCGATAATTACCCAGCGGTTAGCAATCGGGCTCTTTCTCAGCTCCGGCACTCTATTCCTCCAATCAAACGCAAATGCTCAACCCTAAACCACCATGAGGCCATCAACTCTTGCGCCCCATTTCTTACCG
>CAZKNE010000493.1:0-1340 GCA_964554005.1 uncultured bacterium
AGATTGATCGCCTCCGTGGTGTTCTTAGTGATGACGATCTCCTTTGCGGAGCTGGCGTTCAGGAAGCTCGCGATGGTCTCACGGGACCGCTCCCAAGCATCGGTCGCAAGCTGTCCGAATCTGTGGTCTGCGCGGCCAACGCATCCGGGAAACTGCGGGTAGTAGCGCAGCTGCTCGTCGATGGCCGCCTGGCAGATGGCCGTTGTGCATGCGCTGTCGAGATAGACGAGAGGCTTGCCATTGAAGCTCTGTCCAATCGCAGGGAACTCTTTCCGCACCTCGTTGACATCATACTCCATGCTTCTGTCCTTTCATTGCTTGCTTCATGCTGTCTTGCGTTTCGTCCTAATCAGCGCCGAGGGAAGGTTCGCGAAGAACCGCATCACGCGCCAGTAAAGCGTAAACCATCGTGGCTCCTGATGACGAGAGACGCTATCCTTCCTGCCCAACTTTTCGACCTCCTTAACTGTCAGCCCGATCTCATCCCAGATGACCAATGAGGAATCTGCACGAAAGTAACACAGGCAGCGATCTTTTCAAGGCAGGTCTCGCCCGTTGGGAGCTTTGGTTCAAGGACCTGGTTGCTGTCATGCTAATGCTACACATTGCATACTTGGCGGAGTGGCACTATTGTTATTGCGCCGGGGGCGATTGGGTTCGACAGGGGTCGCTTCCGAATGAAGCTGCATGACGAGATCCCGCCTCTCTCGTAAAACGGTGGACAAGACGTAACAAACGTCGACAACTTAGCACTGGCCGCTTAAAGCTGTGGCCGCGTCCCCTGGGCAAAGCCTGTGAGCCCGGGTGAGGCGCTAAAACTATAAGGCTAGCGCGGGCGTTGCACCTCATGGTGCCCGCGCGAAACTCAAGTGAGGCTGGCGCCCGGACGCCCGCCCGTGGGCTTGCCGGCGCGCGAGATCAGAACGCGGGCTACGCATGTAGAGGCATTGTTCGGACGGCTCTTGGACGGGGGTTCGATTCCCCCCGCCTCCATTTAGAATGCAAGACGCAGCGTAGTCCTGAATCGGCTTGAGCGTGCACGGCTCCAAGATGTATTGTTGCTGAATGCAACGCTGTGCAGGTAGCAGGATATTTCAGCTAGCATCGAGGACGCTGTGACAGACCGAAGTCAATCCTTCATTTTCTGCGCTGCGGGTCTCGCTCTGGCCCAGTGCATTGTAGTGCTCGCGATTCCCGCGTCGGCTGCGGAGTTTGAGAGCTGGACGAATCCCAACATCGTCAACTGCCTCGCCTCGGACGGGGACTACGTGTGGGCGGGGACGGCGGGCGGGCTTGTCCGCGTCTCGAGGCGCGACCTGAGTTACCGAGTTTTCAGGACG
>CAZKNE010000493.1:1350-2048 GCA_964554005.1 uncultured bacterium
GGCTGCCATGCAACTTCATCAAGTCGCTTTGGCGGGCCGATGACGGGACGCTTTGGATTGGGACAGCCGGCTGGGGGTTGGTGCGTTTTGACGGTCGGTATTTCTGGTGGGTGGCCAGGCCAGAGGTCTTCGACTCACCCTGGGTCTATTGCGTAACACAGGACAAGTCGGGGCGTGTCTGGGTCGGGACGACGAACGGCGCGTCGGTTCTTGATGACGGCGAGTGGAGAACATACACGACTGACGATGGCCTCGCTGGCAACTGGGTTACGTCGATTACAGCAGATAACAATGGCGTTATGTGGTTCGGGACGTATCAGGGTGGGGTAGGCCGCTTTGATGGCGAGGCGTGGCAGAAGATAAGGCTGTTTGATGGGTTGGCGGACAACTGCGTCTTCGCCGTGGGGGCATCGGCGGACGGCCTGAAATGGTTCGGCACGCTCTATGGTCTAACGATGATGGACCAGTGGGGGTTCACCACGTTCCGAGGCAGTTATTACGTGCCCGACCCGAAGATCAAAATGATTAAGTGCGACAGGCTCGGCCGTCAATGGTTTGGGACGCGCCACGGCGTCTCTATGAGGCAGGGCAGCAAATGGCGCACCTTTACGATGGAGGATGGCCTTCCTGGCAACGATGTGTCATCGGTTGTCGTTGACGACGACGGCATGACCTGGATCGGGACGGCCGACGGCGGG
>CAZKNE010000494.1:0-2047 GCA_964554005.1 uncultured bacterium
CGTACCCGACTGTTAGCCCGTTTACACCCGCCCCGACTATGTGCACTCGTCTCTTGCTGCTGCTCATCAAAACCCTCTGAGAAACTTAACGCATCTTCCGACCACAAAAGCCAGGTACGGAATCACCACACGACATCTGACACACGCTGCACAAATCTGCCGCCCCATCAATTGGCCCGGTCCAAGTAGGTCTGCGACATCCTCATCTCTGGCATGAGCCTAAAGAAGAAATGCTTCATCCGAAACCGCGCTATCGGCCTGTAAAGCGATGCTAAAATCGACAGCAACCTGGTGCAAACAAAATCTTTCGCCTTCGAATCGATGAAGAATGAGACAAAGTATAAGCTCTGAAGCTCTCTCCTGTCGCGCCTCGAGAGCCAGGGCATGTTTCCTCGTTCCATCTTCAGCTCGCCCCACTCGGCAAGCGTGCCTGGCTCCTCGAATCCGTAACGCAAAGCATCCTCATAGAGATCAGAGCCCGGATATGGAATATAACTCGCGAGTGCTGTTATCGTGGCCTTCGGATTCTCCCGCATGACGCGCATGATCAGCTCCACAGTCTTCCTTAGGTCCGCACCTCGCTCGTATGGCAACCCCGTTATGAAACTGTATCGTGGAATTATATCGACTTTGGCGAGGCGCCGGTTCACGTCGAAAAGCTGCCGCATATTCAGCTTCTTGCCAACGCGTTTAAGGATGCGTTCCGAGCCCGACTCAACGCCGAAATAAAGCCTCTTGCACCCGCTTTTCTCCAAGAGCTTGAAGTCCGCATCGCTTAGCGTTGATATCTCAGGGATGTGCCCGCCGGTCGTGGTCCAAGTGATCCCCGCACCGACAAGCTCCTCGGAGATTCGTTTCACTCGCCCGACGTCAACCGAGTAGTTCTCATCAACAATATAGAAATGCTCCGCCTTGAATCTCTCGGCAGCACTGAGCATTCGCTCGACAAAAACGTCCGCCGAGAAAGCGCGCCACCTGCGCCTGTGGAAGGCTTTGTTGTAGCAGAACGAGCAGTTGTTAGGGCAGCCGCGGGAGCTCTCGATGTAGAACGTTGGCTTCCCGAATTCCAGCGGGAAATAGTCACTAAAATCCACCAGGCTGTATGGCATCTCGGGCAGTGTGTCCATCTCAACAAATTGGCGCGGGCCGGTGTAGTCCGGCTTGCCATCGCGCAGAAACCATAGCCCACTGACTTGCCCAAGGTCGCCGCCCGATTTGAGCGCCCGCACCAGCTCCAAGAAGGTCTCCTCGCCCTCGCTCTCGACTATGATGTCAACGCAGGGGTCGGCCAGCGATTGCTCAGCGAGCAGCGTCGTGTGCGCACCACCCCAGACGAGCGGCACATCCGAGTGCTCGCGCACAAATGAGGCGATCTCGAGCGCGTGCTTGATCTGGTTGCCTGTCAGGCTGTGGATGCCGACGCAGAGCGGCGACAAGTTTAGCTCCCGAAGCAGACTCTCCCGCCAGTGCTCATCCGTTCTCTGGTCGATGAGCACCGTCTCGAACTCCCGCGCCACAAAGCGAGCGGCGGCAAGGAGTCCCAGCGGCGGCGTCGGCCTCGTCCTCAACGCATCCCAGTGTCCGAATATCGGTTCCACCAAAACAACTTCAGCCATTTGGCCGGCTCTCTCCAAGAACAAAACTTATCAAATGAAGATGGGCGACAAACCCCAAGGTCTTGGCGAATATATCCGTCAAAGAGGGCGCCTGTCAACCGACAGGCCGCACGGCCAGCCCATATCGAAAGAGAGTAGCCGCCGCGACGTCGGAATGATCATAGCACTGTGCCTGAACCAGTAGGGCGAGGCATCGGAGGCGGTTTGCGCATCTCTTCTGGAACTGGCGGCAATTCGTCCGCGCGGAAGCATGGGCCGCTCACAACCGCCTCCAGAAGCTCCGCCTGCTGTGGGTATCCCGCGATGGTGGCCTCAAGCACCCAGAGCAGTTCCAGCAGTTCGGTCGTGAACTGGCTGGTCCAACACTCCGGCCGGATATCGTCCAGCGGCGAGGATTTTCTACCTGCGCCCTTCTTCATGCGGTACTTCAG
>CAZKNE010000495.1:0-2031 GCA_964554005.1 uncultured bacterium
GCGGGGTTTTGCTTTGGCGTGGAGCGCGCTGTCAGGCTGGCCAAGGATGCCGCCGCCCGGTTCGGGAAAGTATTCTCGCTAGGCCCGCTTATTCATAACAGAGACGTGGTTGAGGCGCTCCGTTCAGAGGGCATCCATGTTGCCGGGACCCTCGACGAGGTGGATGGAGAGGTCGTCATCGCGCGCTCGCACGGTCTCCCGCCAGAGATCGCTGAGGGGGCCAAGCGCCGGGGCATGAATATAATCGATGGGACTTGTCCATTTGTCAAAAAAGCTCAAGACAATGCTGCTTTATTGCGCAAAGAGGGCTATCACATAGTAATCGTCGGAAACGCCAACCACCCCGAAGTCAGAGCTCTGCTTGGATTCTCCGGCCCCAACTCACAGGTTGTAGGCAGCGATTCTCAGATCAATCTTCCCGCCGGTGTCCAGAAAGTGGGTGTGATAGCTCAGACAACTGAGCAAATAAACGTCTTCTCGCGGGTCGTTGCTACCGTTGCCGCCCAAGCCAAAGTGGTCCGCGTGTTCAACACGGTCTGTGACGCGGTGCTGTCGCGGCGGGCTAACACCCTCAAGCTTGCCGAGCTCTGCAATGTAGTAATCGTAGTTGGCGGCAGACACAGCGCAAACACAAAGCAGCTGGCAGCGGTTTCTCGGCATCATGGAACTGAGACGCACCACATAGAGCGACCTGAAGAGCTCAAGGCGGAGTGGTTCCACGGCAAGAAGAGCGTCGGCGTTACGGTCGGCGCCTCAACCCCGGTTTGGATTACCTCGTCCGTGGTTGAGCGGCTCAAAGAGCTCTCGCTACGGGTTGAATCTGAGGGCAAGAATCGCTTATAGGGTCTAAGCTCACGGTTCGGGCCTAGGAATTAGTAAGCCTGATGGCCGGCCGGTCGGTGCCTTTTTTGTCTAACGCCATTGGGCAAGAATTCGTCTGTCGAAGAGCTGGCCCTCAGTTTCTAGCGGCTGCGACGTATTCTCTCCCAGTGGCAATCGCTTTGTGCGGGTGTCATGCGGAAAAATCTTCCCGATCTTTGGAGATGACCGTCTATTCTGACCGCACTTCCTTCTGACCTAGAACGGCCGCCAAACGGCACTCCCAGCCCCGTTAGCTCGATTATTGCTCAAGTTGGCACGCTGTCTGCTTGAATAAAGGGGTGCCATGAACTGGAGTAATGAGTCAAGTTAAATTGAATGTTTTAGATTCGGGCTTTTGGTGGGCGAATGAGCATAAAGTGCAAGGTGCTTGAGCACCAAATAGAACTACTGGGGCGGAAGATTTTTCCTTTAAGTTGTTGGAGAGAGTTATGGAGATAGCAGACAATCCTATTCTCAACATTCTGGGCCGAGCTCTGGATGTCTCCTCAAGGCGGGCAAGCCTCGTAGCGAGCAATGTGGCCAACGTTGACACGCCCGGCTACAAGGCCAAGACCTTCGATTTTGACGCGGCATTGGCGGCATCTTCCAAGAAGTATGCCGAGATGCAGCCAGTGCAAACCGATCCCGGGCACATGTCCCAAGGCGTGGGCACAGAGCTTTCGATCGACGTTCAGGAGACTGACGCGCCTTGCCGGGGGGATGGCAACACCGTGAATATCGAGCAGGAGATGGCGGACTTGCTCCAATCAGAGCTGATGTTCTCGGCGTCATCCAAGTTGATAGCCAAGAAGATCGAGATGCTTAAGACCGCAATTTCATAAGGGGAAGACGCGATGAGTTTTTTTGACATTTTGAACATCGGTAGCTCAGGGCTGGCAGCTCAGCGAGCTAGGCAGGATGTGATCGCCTCGAACATCGCGAACGCCTCGACCACTCGGACGCCGGAGGGCGGTCCTTACGTGCGGAAGGACGTTATCTTCAGGACGGCGAACGTAACGTCGGACTTCGGGGAGATGCTCTCCTCGCTCACAGATGACGGCCTTCGCGGCGTGAAGGTGGCCGAGATACGTCAGGACGACCGGCCGCCTGAGAAGCGCTTTGAGCCGAATCACCCTGACGCCGATGCAGACGGTTATGTTAGCTATCCCA
>CAZKNE010000496.1:0-2026 GCA_964554005.1 uncultured bacterium
GTGAGCTTATCCAAGAAGGATTGCTGCACATTAGCCAATCATCGTGTCTTAGTGCTTTTGTGGTTTCTTGACACGTAACAACCATCTTTCAGAATGGAGGAGACAGATGTACTCAGGACGACAGATGAGATTGGTGCTCGCCACCATCACCATGATGCTCGCGATCATGGCGGCCGGTGCCTTTGCGACAGATTACTACGTTGACCAGAGCGCGACCGGTTCCGGAACAGGCGAGAATTGGACCAACGCGTTCAATACCATTCAGGATGGTATCGACGCCTGCAACTCGGGCGGATCAGGCGACCCGGACATAGTCCACGTAGCGGCCGCTACCTATGAGGAAAACCTTGAGTTGGATAGTCATATCACGCTTCTGGGTGGATACCCGCCGGGCGGCGGCACGCGCGACCCGGATACGTGCGTGACCATCATTGACGGCGGCGATATCGACTCGGTTGTGATAATTGACACCAAAGACGGCGTGACAATCGATGGCTTCACGATTCAGCACGGATACGCGTCCTATGGCGCCGGCATATACTGCCATAACAGTTCGCCGACCATCTCAAACAACAACTTTGGGCAAAACAACGCGGAGTACGGCGGCGCGATAAGCTGCGCTGGCGGTTCGCCGATCATCTCAAACAACAACATTACGGGAAACGGTGCGGGAGAAGGCGGTGGGATATACCTCAGCGAAAGCTCGCCAAGCATTACCAACTGCACGCTCTCGGACAACGGCGCGGGAACAGCCGGCGCGGGGATAGGCGGTGGGATATACTGTTACGACCACAGTTCTCCGACGCTGACCGACTGCACGCTCGACGACAACACTGCCCGCAACGGCGGCGGCGGCATCTACTGCTACTACTACAGTTCGCCGAGGCTTACGGGCTGCACGCTCTCCAATAACCATGCCGACTATGACTGTGATGGAACCGGTGACGGCGGCGGGCTTTGGTGTTGCTACAGCTCAGACCCCGAATTGATCAACTGCCTGATCGTCAGCAATTGGGGGAACTACGGCGCTGGCGTTCACTGCGAGGAATACAGCGGCGAGCCGTCGTCGCCGATTCTGACCAACTGCACCATAGTGGACAATGAGGCCTCCGAGACCGATGGCGGTGGCGGCATCTACTGCGAGACCGGCAACACAGTGACGGTGAAGAACTCGATACTCTGGGGCGACACGGCGAGCGGCGCGTCCGACGAGATCAATGGGTCCGGTACGGTTACCGTCACCTACTCCGACGTTCAGGGCGGCTGGTCTGATGATGGCAACATCGACGAGGACCCGCTGTTCGTGTCCGAAAATCATCATCTGAGCCACATTGCGGCAGGTCAAGCCTCCGACAGCCCATGCATCAACACAGGCAGCGAATCGTCCCACAGCGCTGGTATGTCTTCGTACACGACGCGGACGGATGATGTGCGGGACACATCGATCGTTGATATCGGCTACCACTATCCCAACGGCCACGGTGGGGACTACTGGGTCGATGCGGTGAGCGGCAGCAACAGCAACACCGGCGGGTTCTCCGACCCCTGGCTCACGATCACCTACGCCCTGAACTGGATTGAGGCGAACGACCCACCCAGCGCAACCAACACCTCTACGATCAACATCGCGGCCGGGACCTACGATTCAAGCATTGGCGAGAGCTACCCATTGACCATGCAGTCCTGGGTCTCACTCTCAGGTGAGGACCAGAGCACGACGCTCTTGGATGCCAAAGACGCGGCATACCACGTCATCTACTGCGACAACGTCAACGACTTCACAATCGAGAACCTCACGATCACCGGCGGCAACGCCAACGGTTCATCCCCACCTGACTACTTGGGTGGCGGCATCTACTGCTCGGAGAGTTCGCCCACAATCAGCAGCTGCACCTTTACCAACAACGAGGCCGACTGTGGCGGCGCCATGTTTTGCGAAAATCATAGTTCACTAGCATTAACAAATTGTCTCATCAGCGAGAACATCGCTCTTGATGGCGGCGGCATACTTTGTTACGACAACAGC
>CAZKNE010000497.1:0-2017 GCA_964554005.1 uncultured bacterium
TAACAATGTCCGCTAAGAGCTCTACAAGGCAGTCCTGATCATCAACCACAAGAACCTTGATGCTCGACGCCGCATTTACCATCGAACTTCCGCTCATTCTCTTAAGGCCAGCTCTCTCTCAATAATAACCCAGCTATTGATCTATATCGTTACCTCTGCAAGAATGCTTAAGAAACACACAAGCAAAAAAGATTTGGAGGCACCATGACTGAATGTATCTTCTGTAAGATAGCCCGCGCCGAGATGAAGGCCCAAGTCATCTACAGTGACGAGGACGTTGTCGCGTTTCGCGACATCAATCCTCAGGCCCCGACGCACGTGCTTGTCATCCCGAGAAAACACATCCCGAGCATCGCCGACTGCGCCCCGCAGGACCTGCCGCTGTTGGCCAAACTCCTCCAGACAAGCGCCAAGATCGCTGACATGGAATCAGTCCGAGAAGGCGGCTACCGGCTTGTCCTGAACAAAGGAGAGGACGCCGGACAGGCCGTCGATCATCTGCATGTCCATGTGCTCGGCGGGCGCAAGATGACCTGGCCTCCCGGCTGATGCCGAGCGGAAGAGGAGACAGGGCAGTGTCGAGTCAGTAATGCTGCATGTGGCCGGGAACGTTTCTATCAGCGTTACTTCACGACTTCTGATGCGAACAGAAACCGGTGACCGGCCTCTCTCAAGAGCGGCAGCTCTTCCTCGAGGACCGCGACCGTCGGCCGCCTCAGATGACAGATACCGATCGCGGGGCGCTTGAGTCTTACCGAGAGGGCGAGCAGCCTCTCAAGCGCCGCCTTGATTTCCTGCCGGTCGTTCTTGTTGTCGATGAAGATGTCCCGATTGGACGCTTTCAGGTTCATGCTCTTGGCCATGGAATAGGCAACGCTCTCAGCGCTCGTTCTGCTATCTACGAAGTAAAGGTCTCGTTTCTTCAGCTCGCCCATCAAAAAACGCATTACTTTCGGGTCGGCGCAGGCTTTTGACCCCTCGTGGTTGTTGACTCCCTTAATGTAGGGGACGCTATCGAGAGCAGCGCTTACCAAGCCTGCGACCTCGCGCTCGCTCTGTCCGCACCTTATCTCGAGCTCCGGGATATGAGGGTCCAGACGCCGGACCGGCTCCAGTGGAAGATGTAGCATGACCTCATGGCCGGCCGCCTCGGCAGCTCGCGCAGTGGCGCCGGCAAAAGGCGTCCTGGGCATTATCGACAGCGTCAACGGGCAGTCTATCTGAACGAGCCGCTCACAGAGGGCGAGGTTGTAGCCACAGTCATCAACTATGATCGCGACCTCTGCGGTCTCGCTCGAGACTGTGGCCAGACTGGCCTCCGGCTGAATCTTTGGGGCTTCGCCAATGGATGGGCCGGCCTTCGGCGAGGCAGCTCCTGCCCCAGGCATTCGCTGCGTGAAGAGAAGGCACTGCCGCTTCGCTCGACCGTAGCCCAGATCAATGGCAAGTATCCTCTTCTGCCCACGAGTGCTCTCATCGAAGGCGACGACGTTCGCGCCCACCCCCGACGCCTTCTTGGCAAGCGCCGCACGGAGCAGGTCCAGCCTCGCCGAAGCCGGCGCCTCGAACTCTCTATACTCATACTCGTCCGCCGTCCCGTCCGCCACGCTCTTCTCAAAAGCCATATTGCTCTTGTGAATCCCCGATTCTATCAGTGCTTCGTTGACCGCTTTTCGCAGCGACTCGGACTTGAGCTCCCGCTTGCTGGGGGAGAACATGCCCTTGTCCTGCGCCCAAGTGTAGAGCTCCACACCAACTGAAGAGCGGCCATACCTAGCCTGTAAAAGATCGAGCCCGAAGATCGCAACTGCGAATGCAAACAGACCCGCGAGTATGAAGGTGAAAGGCGAGATGAACTTGCTTCTTCGTCTCACGCGTGGCGTTCTTGAGGCGCGGCCAGTCTTAGACTTGCTTGCGGCCTTCGGTTTCCTGGGCTTGGCGGAGCCCGGAGGCTTCCCGGCCTTGTTACTGGCAGATGATGGCCTCGTCTTCTTCTTGGCCTCCGCACGAGGCTTCC
>CAZKNE010000498.1:0-2016 GCA_964554005.1 uncultured bacterium
GCCCTTCTCGAGCGCCGCCTCATCGTGATGAAGAGCGATGCAGTCGTGTAGCTCGTCCGGCAAGCCCCAATAGTCTGCTAGGAACGCACCAGCTTCTTGGTGGTCAAGGCCAAATGTCTCCTTCTCGGCCTCAAGCAACGAGAGCTCACCATTCTTGATGCTCTCGATTATCGCGGCCGATTCCGCCGGAAATAGCCTGAGGAGAGCAAGCCTCCCAATGTCGTGGATGATGCCGGCCGTGAAAGCAACGTCCGGGGCGGTCATCTGTGCAGCTTTTGTGATCTGGTTTGCACAAAAGCCGACAGCCAAGAAATGTGTCCAAAGACCTGCTTTGTTCACGCCTCTTAAGTCGCTAGAATCGTGGAAAGTATTGAATATCGAGACCCCTAGCGCGAGCGCCTTGACCGTTTCAACCCCGAGAAGAACCATCGCATGCTCAACGCTCTTGACCTCTTTCTGAAAACCGTAGTAAGGCGAATTGGCCAGCTTTAGCATCTTGCTGGACAGGGCGGGGTCCTCCAAGATGGTCTGCGAGATTCTTACCATTGAAAGCTTCGGGTTTGAGAGGGCGTCTAGCATTTTATATAACGCTGCCGGTGGCGTCGGGAGTTCTGATATGCGCTTCAGCACTAACTTGATTTCTTTTATGCGATGGCTCGCGGATGTCATCATGCCCACCTCGGTGCGCCATCTTGAGGAGAACGGTCTGAGCCATTGTGCATCGGCAGCCGGACGACTACCTCCGTTCCGCCCTTTTCAGTGCTTGTCAGAGCAATATCACCGTTGTGTTCCTTGACAATCCCATACGCCACGCTCAAGCCGAGACCGGCCCCATTCCCGAATTTGCCAGTCCTAAAAAATGGCTTGAACACTCTGTCGAGATTGGGCTCCGCAATGCCCACACCATTGTCGCAAACGGAGAACATAAGCGAGTTACCGTCTCTTGCTGTCCTAACCAAAATCCGCTTGTCCTCCAAGTGCCCGACCGCCTGATATGCGTTCTTCAAGAGATTGACAAATACCTGCTGAACCTGAACACTATCGGCGAAGACATCTGGCAGGTCCTCAGCAAAATGCAAATCCACCTTGACCTTATTTTTCTTCAGCTGAAACTCCATCAGGGAAAGGACATCCTGAAGAACCTTGTTCAAATCAAAATAACTCCGCAAAGCCTTCCTATGCCTCGAAAACCCCAACAACGCCTCAATTATCCCTTTAGCTTTCAGAGCTGAGTCCTCAATCACCCGAAGACGCTGCCTTGTCTTCTCCTCCTTCACACTGCGCTGCATCAACTCGGCATAGCCAAGTATCGGACCCAATTTGTTGTTGAGCTCGTGCGCCACACTGCCCACTAACTCGCCAATAGCTGCAAGTTTTTCCCTCTCAATAAGCTGACGCTGCATGTCAAGCAGCTGTGTCATGTCGCGCATTATGAGGACCGCGCGGGCATCTGCGTTTACCTCGATCCAAGATATGCAGACAGAGACATCTAGTGTCTTCTCAGCCGGGCCGACCGTTTTTAGGTCAATCCTATTTGCTTTTGTGTGCGCCGAATCGAGCGCCTGCTTCAGGTGCTCCCTGTCCTCCTCACTCTTGGTAAGAACGTAGATGCTGCTTGACAAAAGGCCAGCGCCTTTTTTATCAAACATCTCCTGACCAGCCTGATTGATGGAGACTACGTTCCCCGATGAGTCCAGAACTAGGATCGCCTCACCGGCGTTTTCGATGATCTTCTCCAGATAGTCCTTTGTCTGACGCACCTGTTCCTCAAGCTCCGTCTTCTCGAGGCGCACCCGGTGTTCCAGGAGCGTTTTTTTGACCACCAATGGAAGCGCCTCCAAGAACTGCATGCCCGGGGTCTTCACCAAATAGTCATAAGCGCCCCGCTTCATCGCATCAACTGCGACGTTCTCGTCCCCGTGCCCAGTCACCATGAGAACAGGGATATCGGGGTTTAGCTCGTGAACTCGCTCCATCAATGTAAGCCCGTTCATTTCCGGAAGCGTGTAGTCCAGC
>CAZKNE010000499.1:0-2006 GCA_964554005.1 uncultured bacterium
GATGAAGTACTTTACTATGACTTTGGCTTTGGTTGCGGTTTTGGCGGTGGGCAGCACGGCGAGCGCGGATTATACGATTATGATAGACGATAGTCTGGATGTGCCGCTGAAGTGCGACGTTATTGGCCCGACGCCAATAGCTCCGGAAGAGTATGGCAAATGCTCTTGGGTATTGCATTTCTACGGTACGCAGGGGATGAGGGATGTCGTGCTCGTCGACCCAGATCACGAGACGCTTGCGAACGTCCATCAAGTTTTCGCAAATGGCACTCTTGATCCAGCGAACGGTGAGACCCCGCTCCTTGACGATCTCCCGGGATCGCTTCCACCGACAACTAATCCGACCGACTTTGACACCCATTTTATGTTCGCGTCTGCCACCGTGAATGCTGTCCCCTGTGATTCGCCGATAGAATCCTGTGACGGGACGAATCCAAATGATCTTCCGGCGGACTATACTCAGTGGGTCACTAATCCTGTTGTTCAAGGATGTTTTCCCGGTAACGGAACGTTTGACGCTAGGGGAAAGGTGAGTCCAGACCACATTGGTTACAACTTTTCGTTCCTAGGCACGTTGGATCCCGCCGGCTACGACATAATGTACATCGTTGTTGAGTGTGAGACAGCTTTGGACCTACGGTATTTCGTCGGTCAAGCCGGCGCAAGGAGAGGCGGAGCTTTGGAGTGGGTGGACTTCGACGTACCGGTTGGCGTTCCCGAGCCCGGTACTGTTGTCATGCTCCTGGCCGGTGCCCTGAGTCTGTTGGGCATTCGTTTTCGCAAATAACTCGGGTCCGGTCCCGGTTAGCAGTGATTCGTATTCTATGTTCTAGACACATAAGGAGAATGGCAATTATGAGGGGGATTACTTTAGTCCTGATGGCCGTTTTGGCCATGACGAGCGTTGCCGCCGGGGCAATAACGGACGTAACGCTTGGCTACGATGTGAAAAACTACGCTCCCTGCGACGGCATGAAGACCTTTACCGTCCAAGCTACGATCGCGGGTACGAACGACCCGCCAGAAGCGTACATCAAGGGGGGTATCAACGTCCTGTATGCGTTCGACATAACTTACGGGCAAGTCCATCAGGTATGGACGGCTGCGGACACGATGAGCGAGTGGTTGTATAACTTCGATGGCAATACGCCTGAGAACGATTGCGACAGCCACGTTGTTTTTGGTACTCCGCCTACGGGTACTCCGCCTAATGAAGTGCCGACGTGTGACCGTCTTGCTGACATCCCGAACATGACTCCTCCCCCCGTTAATGAGGGCCCGGTGGTAACGTTGGAAACGAACGACGGGGTCCCCGTGGACGATGATCCGATTTCCGGTTGGGGTACGCTGAGCAACTTCGATCCCGATCCGGAACCGCCGGAACCGCCGGACCCGGAGGATGCCTATATGTTGCTTGATAGGTTCCCAGAATCGAATCCGGGAGACAAGGTGGATTTGTTGCAATTGGTCGTTGCAGATGGCGAATGCGTCTGCGTTGAACTGACACTGTACACCTCTGAGTATGACCCCGACACCGGTTGGTACACTGACATTACCACGTACGAGTTCTCTGGTGATGGAACCGGTGTGGACGGACCCGCGCTGGCGGTCAAGTGTGTCTTGGATGGTGATGCCACCGGGGATGGCTACGTCGACGGTCTCGACCTTATCGAGCTATCGACCTACTTCGGACAAAGCGGCAAGACGTGGCAGGAGGGTGATTTCACCGGTGAGGGAGACGTCGACGGCCTCGACCTTATCGAGCTGTCGACCTACTTCGGCCAGGCGGCGAGTTGGGTCGGCGGCTGCCCCTGCCCCACTGGCGGCGAGGGTGGTGCTCCTGTGCCCGAGCCGGGCACGATCGTCATGCTTGTGCTGGGTACCCTGTGCCTGGTCGGCTATCGACTGCGTAAGTAGGAAATAGTGCTGATTGATCGGCTATGAGGAGGATACTAGTGCATTGTCAGGCTTAGGAATTGGGGTTGCGTGAGATCGAATAATCGTCG
>CAZKNE010000500.1:0-1999 GCA_964554005.1 uncultured bacterium
AGACCGATCAACCGAAGCGCGAGCAAGACAAAATCAACGGGTGTCGCGAACCATATTACAGTAATTTCGACTTAACAGTGATGAAGGAGTTCAAGGTCCGGGACTACACATTGACCATGCAGGTGCAGGCCTACAACCTGTTTGACCATGCTAACGTAGCATACATGGATGTCCTGAAGGACGAAGCTAGGGCGTACGAGGCTGGGCGACGGCTGGTGTTCGGCATGAAGTTTGAGTTCTAAACCCGAAACGCCTGACACTTGACCGAGGGTTACGAGCGAGTTGTTCTGGTGGCTGTGAGGTTCTGTGTTCCCGGCTAATCGGCGAGGATATATGCGGCGAGAGGAATCTATCAGAAGAGTATTGAGGAGAGATTTGGTGAGAAAACCGAGCACATTAGGCCCGGGGTCGCCTATAAAAACATCATTGGCTCTGCTTTGCACCTTCCTGCTTCTGGCGTGCTATTGCTGGGCACAGGCGCCTGGGGAGAGCTCGTCGCCCGTTGGCATGCCGCCGGGACTCGCTTCCGGCGAGACGACGACCGCAACCTCGGCCGTGGCGACATGGACAACCGTTTCGACCACAGGCACGCCGACGACGGCAAGTCCCTCCGCCAAGCCAAGCCAAGCGGCACAGGCTTCAGAGGCGGAGAAGGCTGGTGGACTGGGGCTGGTCAAGCTTTTCAAGAGCGGCGGACCAGTGATGTGGCCGCTGTTGTTGTCGCTTTTGATCGGCATTGTCTTCATGGTAGAGCGAGCCATAGTGTTTTGGGTGGGCAGCATTAACGCGCGTGAGTTCATGATGCGGGTCGATACATTGATTGATAAGAGTGATATAAGCGCCGCTATGGCCGCGTGCGATGCTAGTAGGGGGCCTATCCCGGCGGTTATCAAGGCGGGACTTCTTCGTTGGGACAAGGGTCGTAAACAGGTTGAGCGAGCCCTCGAGACAGCAGGTGCGGGGGCCATGTCCAAACTGGAAAGAGGGCTACCCGTTTTGGCCAGCGTCGCCAACATTGCACCTCTGATGGGCTTCCTTGGCACGGTAACAGGAATGATAAGGTCCTTCGGGGTTATTGCGAAGGCTGGCCTATCCAATCCCGGACTCGTAGCCCAAGGTATCTCCGAGGCGCTGATAACGACCGCGTCGGGGCTGATTATCGCTATCCCAACACTTGCGGCCTACAACTACTTCACAAGCGCTGTTGCGAAGACGGCGCTTCAGATGGATGAGAGCACGTCCCAGCTACTTGACCAATTGCGATGAGGTTCAAGCGCAGAGGCAGCATTCGGGCTAGCATCCCGTCCTCCTCGATGGGGGACATAGCCTTCCTTCTCATCGTCTTCTTCATCGTTACCACCACATTCAGCGTGGATAAGACCAAGGTGAACTTGGCGGAGAGCCTCGAGCGAGAGGCTACTGTGCCCGGCGCTGCCATCATCGTTATTGATATCGATGGCAACATATTTCTCTCTCGGGGGGACAGAAACCCCGAACTTCGGGGCATCGACGACATAACAGTCTTTGCCCTGAACTTGGTCGCGCGAGCGCCTCAGACACAGTTCACGATCAAGGCGTCGAGGGACGTGGAATACCGATATATTGACAAGGTTCTGGAGCAGCTGCGCGATGTCAATGCGCGCAACGTCTCACTGTTGACAATTCAGAGGGTCCGGACTTCTGCTGGTTAGCGGAGAGCGACATGAGGTTCAAAAGCAGGCTGAAGATTGACGAGGAGATCAACTCATCCTCTACCGCTGACATAGCTTTTCTTCTCATAATTTTCTTCATGGTTACAACAGCTTTTGGGACAACGAGAGGGCTGGAGATGACCCTCCCCAAGAAGCAGAAGACACAGGAGGCTGCCACTACGGAGGCGGTTCTGATCGAGATAAACCGAGACGGAAGCATTAGCCTCGACGGAACGCCCTCGTCGGTCTTGGATATACAGCCTTATCTGGAACCGAAACTCGCGCGGAACCCCAACAAGTTCGTGTTG
>CAZKNE010000501.1:0-1994 GCA_964554005.1 uncultured bacterium
TTATACCGCGTCGATCCCGATATATCCTACGCTGACATCATGGATTACGGCGAGCCGGGCGTCGATCCCGACTACTACTCAACGATCATCTACTCCACGGTCGTAAGCGGTGCAACCGTTCAATATGAGCTGCCAGCCGACATCTATTACTGGTATGTGGTTCATCCGAAGCTCGGGGACGAGAACCCGTCAATGAGCCCAGTTCTCTCTGACCGGGTGAGCACCTATGGGTATTTCTGGCGCGAGTATCTGTTCTTCGACCCATCCAGGGAATACGACTACAGCCTAAATGTGATGGTCCGGGAGCCGAATCTGCTCAGCGCTTCCGATCTGACTGGTTGGGACCCGGCCGCACCGGGCTACCTAGATTCGGGCGGAATCGATGGCGTGATTGTCGGCGGCCCCGGCGTTGAGAGGCCGGTGCTCATCGAGTGGGCCTGGAGCTACGGCCGTGTGGTCTTCACGACGCTCGAGGTGGAGCGAGCGAGTGCGGCCGGTAATAAGCATGTGCTCGAGAACCTGCTGATGCGCTCCAGTGGTCACAACGGCGAGCTGCTTGCGCCTCACGGCCCGGGTCAAGACCAGGTAGCAATTCTTGATAGGACGAACGATGCAGCGATTCTGGACCCGATAACTGAGGCGCTCGATAGAAACAACATTGTCTATGAGTTCGTCTCGATGGACCAGATGTTCAACCAGGACAAGTGGGGGTACTTCTCCAAAGTCGTGATCCCCTCGCACCAGACTTATGATTTCTACGCCTCGATCGCAACGGTCGGGTTCATGGACAACTTCAAGTGGTGGATGAGCAACGTCGGAGGCGTGATGGAGGTCCACGGCGCGTGCGACGCCAACGAGAGCTGGGATGGTCTGGGGCTGTTTGGCCGAGGCTACGTTTCCGAACCGGTCTCTGATGTCCAGATGAATCCCTATCCCGTTCTGGGTGATGTAATCAAGAAGGCTACGCACGTCTGGGACGACAGCTATGTAAGCGCAGGTCTGCCACGCTACCGGCCATTTGAAGATGGCTCGATGGCGGTTGACGTCATCACCAACTGGGCGTCGCGGATGCTCTCTTTTCAGGCTAGAGGCAACCGGCCCATTCAGCCGAATCAGATATGCTTCGAGCACAATGGCAACTGCGGCGAGATACAGGACCTGATCAACGCTGCGGCCCGAACATGTCTTGTCCCATCTGCCGGTGTCAACAACCACACCTGGGACCATGTGACCTGCGAGTTCTGGGACCGAGGCTGGCATGGCTATCAGGTGGGCTGGAACGTTGGGAGCGCCTCAATCGCGAATCAAGGCGTCTTGTCGGACAAGGACCTAGGCGGCGGCAAGGACTTGTCGGCGGTCCTGAAGGACCGAGGCGATACATATCCCATCAACGCGACCAGCAGGTACAGCAAGGTCTGCCGTTTCCACGTGCGTGTCGAGGACCTGAAGCGTAACCCGGTGGACTGCGCCCAGGTCATTCCCTATGTC
Source organism: uncultured bacterium (assembly GCA_964554005.1). GTDB lineage: Bacteria > B130-G9 > B130-G9 > B130-G9 > B130-G9 > B130-G9. Next base: position 1,489 of record CAZKNE010000501.1, read on the forward strand.
CGGTACTTCAATAAACCAGACAAACAGCTCGTCAGCCCGCTTTCCGCTTACACTGATTCCACAGGCGAGCTCGTCATGGACCTCGGGAACAAGCGAGACTTCTGGTTCAGGGTGAAAAGCCGCATAGGCGATGTCAACCTGACTCAGGAGCCGCTTCTCACGAACACCGTGGCGGACGAGGAGTACGAGCACACATTCGTGGTTGATGGTCTTATGCCTCAGCTGCCCCTGATCGAGTCGCTAGATTTTCCTCCTGTTCACCAATGCCCCTACAAGGTTCTTGTGTCCTGTAACGTCGATTACGAGACACAATACAATCTCTCGATGTTCACTTTCGGGAATAACTGTCCCGGCACTGGCAATATCGACTTCTTCATCCTGAAATCGGAAGAGTTCCACAATTACAGCCAAGGCAAACCGTTTTCTGCTTATGAGTGGCGTCACAATTTGCCCGGCGACGAGTTCGAGGTTGACCTGCCCGACAATGAGGTGTACTACCTGGTCTT
>CAZKNE010000502.1:0-1988 GCA_964554005.1 uncultured bacterium
TCAACGTCAACCTCCACCCACGTCTTGGAGAACATCAGGATACCGAAATTCGACCCAGACGAAGGAAGCCACGGGAAACTGGCAAGTCTTTCGCAGAGACTGCATGTAGCTGCGGTGCATGACAGACCAGATGCTCTGCGGGGCTTGGAGGCGACGATTGACGAGCTAGCCGCAGAAATGTGGTCGATCACGCCCTCTGAACTAGCTGCAATTCGGGAGGCGCTTGGGAAGGAGTAGGGGGATTTATTGTGATCAATACGCAAGGCAGGCTGAAAGCCTGGCCTACACGATGCCTGTCCCTGACACAAATTTTATGAGTGGTCCGGGCCTAATTCTCTGTGTAGAGTTTTCTCATCTCGAACGCTAGCCAGGCGGTGAACCAGAGCGGCATTTTGTATGCCCTGGCCGTGTTAAACAGATACGTTATGCGGAATACCGCCTCAAATAGCGGATTGTGCGGGAGCTTCACGAGGCGCTTTAGCACGCGCGGCGGAATGCGCCACTTGACGGCGGCGTAGAAGAGTTTCTGAAGGTTTTCGATCTCTTTTTTCTCGGGCAGGTTGAACAGAGTGCCCTTGAAGAACGATGCGCTCATCTTGGTCATGTCAAAATCCGCATCGAGGAAGCCGTGCTCGACTACGTATTGGCCGAGCTGTGTTCTGGGATAGGGCTGCACGATCGAGGCCCAGGGGCAGTCGGCGCCGATCTTGACGTTGATGGAGACGGTCTCCAGAGCCATATCGAGCGTCTCGCCGGGCAGGCACAGCATGTTGTAGGTTCTGAACAGGATGCTGTGCTTTTTTAGAATCTGGCCTGCGCGTTCGATCTGCTCACGCGTGACGGTTTTGCCGAGCACTTGCTCCCGCAACACATCGTTGCCGCTCTCGACACCCAGCGACACTAAATGGCAGCCGGCGGACTTAATAATCCTGATAATCTCCTCATCGACTTGGTCTGCACGGATTTGGCACAAGAACGGCAGGCCGATGCGTTTGCGGTATAGCTCGGAGAACTCTTCAACCCATTTCCTGTCGAGAAGGAACGAATCGTCTGCGAAGTATGGCGTCTTGAGCCATTTCCAGTCTTTCTTGACCTTGGCTACCTCCTCTACCACGTTCTCCGGGCTTCGGTGTCGCACGTAGCGCCCCTTGCCCTCGTACATCTTCTTGAGGCTGTGGTTGAAACAGAATGAGCACTCAAATGGGCAGCCGCGACTGGCGATGAACAACTTGCTGGGGTAGATGCGCACGGACCGATAGCGGTGATAGAACTCTCTGTCGGGGAAGGCAATCGAATCGAGGTCCTGATTCAGCAGGCGGAGTGGATTCTCAAAGACCTCGCCGTCAGTCTTCACCCACAAGTTCTCTACGTGCGTGAAGTCTGAGCCTGAATCGACTGCATTGGCAAGGTCAACCATCGCCTCCTCACCATCGCCGCGGCAGATAACGTCGATGCCATCCTCCCGAACGACCTCGGGGAAGTATGTTGGGTGCGGCCCGCCCATCACCACAATGGCGTTGGGGAAAACGGGCTTGAGGCGGGCGATCTCTTTGAGAGCGATGAGATGTGCGCCGGTGGTGCAGGAGAATGCTAGGATGTCCGGCGGATTCGTTTGCAGTCGCCGCTGGTAGCCTCGCTCCTCGGGAGCGATGACTATCTCGGCCTCGTGCCCATGCTTCTTCAGCTCGGCACAGAGGATCATCGGGCCGAGGTTGTCGATCATGGTGAATTGAATGAAGGCGACCCGCGCCATCAGGAGAGTTTTTCGATTATGGCCGCAGCGAAGAGAGGCAACATTATCTCGAAGTGTCCGGTGATGGCGTAGCCCTTGCCCCTGCCGGACGCCGTTGGGCGTCTCAGCACGTTCTGCGTGGGGCGGTAGTGTTGGATGAAGTCGACGTTCACCGTGGTGAAATTGGTGGGGTTGGCGCCGGTGTTTTGGGCGATTGCGAAGGCTTTTAAGAAAACTTCGGGCAAGATAACGCTCG
>CAZKNE010000503.1:0-1984 GCA_964554005.1 uncultured bacterium
CAGAGAACAGATCGAGGAGGAGCGGCGTCTGTTATACGTTGGGATGACCCGTGCCAAACAGCGCCTCGTTCTGACCAGGGCGTATCACCGACTGATCTTCGGTCGCACCGTCATCAACCCAGAATCGCCCTTCATAAGCGAGATACGGCCAGACCTCATCTCGCGAACGGCCTACTATGGCAAAGACCTCCTGTAGGAATTACCCAAGATTCGTCCATAACGAGCTTGGCCCACAGAGACCGCAGTCGTTGCATGCCTCAAGCCGCTGCTCGAAACAGTCGAAATACGGGCGCGTGCGGGCACATCGTAGCGCTGCGCAAAGCTCCTCGGCGAGGGAGGTGACCCAGACCGTTGCATCCTCGCTGACTGAGATTGGGACCAGGTTGCCCGTCCTCGCAAGATAAATGTTAATGTTAGTGTCGGCCCCCGAAAGCCCATACAGCCTCGACGCAGCCAGCACATAAGCTATCATCTGTGCGCGGTATCGATTCTCGATCCCGGATGGGTCCATATCGGTTTTGTAATCGACAATATATGCTTGCCCAAATTCGTCCTCGTACAGAAGGTCTATCTTGCCCCGAAGAAAACCGCCAGCAATACGCAACACGGAGGGAACCTCCCGCCGCAATCGCCTGGCTCTGCGCATCGCCTCGCCAAGTTGCGAGTTACGGAGCGTTGTGAGGGCATCTTGGAGGGCGTCGCGCAGTGATGGACATCCTACTGCGCTGGCAACCGAGTCTGCGAGCGCTGCATCCCCGCTGTCGCACTCGAGGTCCATTAGTTCAAAGACTTTGTGGACGGCAGTTCCGAACTCCCGCCCGTGAGCTGGAGCGCTCTCTTGGCGAGCGGTTTGAGCATTGCTGATGTCCGGAAGCGCTGAGCTAAAGACGTGCTCCAACAGATAGCGCCTGGGACAAGCGCCATATATATCCAAGTCAGTTGGCGAGACCTCGGGCTGAAACTCCAGCGGACCGAGTGGGTGGACATAGCGGACAAGAGACAGAGGAGGATAGCTCGTGCAAAGGCCGCCGCTCTCGATTTCTGAGACCGCAGCCTCGGCCTCAACGATGAACCCGCGTGGGTCGTGATCGGCGGCAGGCTCGGTTGGCAGCTGGGTCTTGTTTGTGAATAGGATAACAGGAGAACTCAGGCCCGGCACGTCAATCGTTGCGGCTGCATCGCCAGCCTCCGCCAAGTCCACATCCAAGCCTTTGATGACTCTCCAGGCAAACCTATCAGAAGAGGACTTGCCCTCTACACTGCCGCTCAGCAGCAAATGGTCTCTTGCGCGGGTGCACGCAACATACCAGAGCCTCGTCTGCACCTCGGCGGCAGCCTGCTTGAGTCGTGCTCCTATCGCCTCACGAAGTCGCGTCTTGACATGCTTACCCCCCATGCCGGCGCCCGGCACCTTGATCCCCAGACCCAAGAGAGCGTCCACATACACTCCATCGCTCGCCCCCCAATAAGGTTTAGCGAAGGCGTCCGCGACGATTACGATAGGGAACTCGAGGCCCTTCGCGGCGTGAATTGTCATGATCTTCACGCCCTCTCCAACGTCAGAATAGGTCTGTGCCTGACCCTCACGTGTCCCCTCTGTTGCTAGCCTGTCGAGCAGACGAACGGCTGCCCCAAGCGACCGGTAGCCCCTTGCCGCCCAGCGGGCAAGAATGTCCTCAACCTTCTCGATGTTGGCCAAGCACTGGCCGCCTTCCGGCTGGGCGGAATACGCCGCCAGTGCGCCAGTTCGGCGCAATAACAATCTGATGACGCTGGCGGGGCTCTCAGGGCCACAGCGGCGGATTGCCTCATCCAATAACTGATTTGCGAGGACCAAGGCCTCATAGTCTAGTGGGTCTATGACGGGCGGTATGCGAGCGGAGACTCCGTCCGGCTCCTTCTTATCTAGAGACTGGAACTTGCCCCACAGCGTCCTGTCCCATTCAGCTCGAGCAGTCAGTGCTGACAGCCCCAGAAGCGCATC
>CAZKNE010000504.1:0-1982 GCA_964554005.1 uncultured bacterium
CTGCCCAGCCACTTGGGCACATAATCCTTCCGGTAGACTCTCTTGTTCAGGCCGCACTCCGCCCCATAGCGCCTGATCATCTCCCACACAGACTGCCTCGACAATCGCTTCCCTCTTTTCTGTGGGACGTAAACGAACGGCGAGGTCCTCTCTTTCAGCAGCAGCGGGCGGCCCCGCCTCAGGTATTCAGCCGTCCATTTGACAGCCTCCGCCCCGATCGGTATCAGCCGTTGCTTCGCGCCTTTGCCCGTGCACCGAACGAAGCGCTCAGGAAGGTTGAGGCTCGTCGCGCAGAGGTCGCACAGCTCCGAGACGCGCATCCCCGTGGCGTACATCATCTCCAGCATCGACTTGTTGCGCAGGCCTGGCGGCTCGGAGACATCAGGTGCGTTCAAGAGCCTTTCGACCTCCCCTGGTGTTAGGTAGCTGGGAAGGTGGACCCATTGCCTGGGCGATTCAATGTTGGCCGTCGGGCATTTCTCGAGCATGCTTTTCAGGACGAGATACCTGTAAAAATGCCTCAGGCACGACAACGCACGGCGTGACGAGACGGGAGAGAGGCCCTTCTCCATGAGGTAGGAGAGAAATGCCTCGATGTGACGCGGCTCGACCTCGTCCAGTGGGACTCCGTCTAGGAAGTTGCTGAACGCATGGAGGTCTCGCCGGTAGCTCTCTGCTGTGTTGACCGCGAGGCCCTTTTCGGCAAGTAGATAGGAGACGAAAGGACCTATCAGCGGGTCGTCGTCGAGGGTCACTGGCTTTGCTTGGAGACGTTCAGCAGGCTGGACCTTACGGTCAGACCCCAGAGTGCACCCATTGTCAGGGCGGCGGCGAGGCAGGCGAGTATGCTCAGAAGGCTCGAGAGGCCGTTTTCATGCGACAGCCATGAGTAAAGGAGCGTGAGGAGGACAGCGAACGGGCCGAAAAGACCGATTGCGAAGCCCAAGCGAGCCCCGGACGCGGGATGTGGCTTTTGCACTGAGCAAAGCCTCCCAACTAGTGCACACACAAAAGGTAGCCCAAGAGCTGCAAGCAAGCAGTGTGAGGATAATAGGCTATTGCTCACTGTCACGGCTCATTAGTGGGGTCCATTGAGGAATACTTCATCTTCAGTGGACGAGTTTCTTGTCCTTTTCCCAGTCAAGAGGTCTGCTTCGCACAATTGTATGGCAAACTTCGCAGACTCGCAGGGTGGGTTTTCTGAGCCGTATCCTGCTGTTATCAAGGTGCATGCTTGCTGGCCCGTGGCACGCCTCACATCGCACATCGGCCAGTTGGGGCGTATCCTGCTGATTGAGATAGCCTTGAGAATCCGCGTAGCCCGTGGTGTGGCAGCGGAAGCAGCTGGGGTCTTTGTCCTTGCCCATTTTGACGAGCGTCGCCATCGCTTGGGCGTGCCTCGTCTTGTTCCATCTGTCATAGATGTCCTTGTGGCATTTGGCACAGGACTGCGAACCGACATATCTTGGCCGAAAGTCCGGCAGATTCTTGGCCTCTGTGTTCTTCTTGGATGAGGTCTTCTCGGCTTTTTTCTTGCGAGTGATCTCGTTCCCTCTTCTCTTGGCGTCCCTTATCATCCCCTCGATAGTTCTGTCCTTCGGGATATTATTGTCTATTGAAACGAGCTCGCCGGAGTGTGTCTTGACCTTGCGCCCTTTGACGTCGAAAGTGAGGGTGAGCTTGCCCGCTTTTTTGCCACGAGCGGCGGACTTGAGCAGTATCGTGTCGGTCCCCTGGACGACCTCAGGCTTGTAGAGGCGCCGCATATTGCCGGATATGAGGAAGAGGTTGATGCCCTTGACCTGGGTGGTGAGCTTTCGCGCCATCTGCATCTGCATGTTGCCCATGCCGATTATCATGTCACACTTCCTGCTCAATTCCTCGACGATGCTCTCTGCACTGGTGATCGGGTCCAAGAACTCGACTTTCTCCTTGTCTTCTATGCTCATGGAGCGGCCGGCGTCGGTCGCCGCCACGCCGAA
>CAZKNE010000505.1:0-1978 GCA_964554005.1 uncultured bacterium
GTGGCCCGAACTCCATCCGACCCTGGAACCACCCCACGGTCTTGTTCTCGGCCAGGAGCTTCGCCACTGGCTTTTCGATCCGTTCGTAATGTTTGTACTCGATACCCGGTGTCGCATCTAGCACAGTCCTAATCTCGTCGTTGGAATACTCAGGGCCCAGAAACACGTCCTCCATTGCATCAGGCATTGGTTCGCCTTTCAGATGCGCAACCCAGACCGCCGCACCCAGCGCCGCGCCCATGTCCATCGCAGCCGGCTGAATGAAGATATCGTCAACAAACTCAGAATTAAGTAGCGCCGAGTTCATCACGCAATTGAGAGAAACGCCGCCGCCGAGGCAGAGATTGCGGCAGCCTGTCTTAGCGTGTAGAAGCTTGGTCATCTCCATCCCGGCCGACTCCAGCCGCTCCTGAAGTGTCGCCGCGATATCCTTGTGAATGTCGGCTATTGGTTGGCCGTCATCTCGCGCGAATCTCCAGAGCTTGCGCAAGGCCTTGAAGTCGATGCAGTACGAATATGGATATACGGACAGGTATTTGCCGAGCTCTGCCCGCGGCGTGCCATAGGCCGAGAGACCCATCGTCTTGCCCGCGTCGAAATAGACGAAGCCACAGACCTGCGAGACCGTTCGATAGAGTGTGCCGAGAGACTGATGTGGATGATACTGCTTGATCGGGATCAGCTCGCCATCCCGACCGTAGTAAAGCGAGGTCGGCGATTCGTCGCCGACTCCATCGGTAACAAAGATGTTGGCCCGGTCAAAACCTGAGCAGTAATAGGCGCTTGCCGCGTGTGCGAGGTGATGCTTCACGAATGTGACCTCTTTGAAGCGCCGCCTGAGCTCCGAGAAGTAGGCTCTTCGCCTGACGAAGAACCCGAACGTTGCGCCTGGGATGATGTTCATGCCCGGATCGTTTTTTGACTTCTGCTTGAAGGCGCTTTTGATCGACATTTTCTGAACCGCCTCGGAGAAGATATTGTAAAGCATTTTCATCATCGTGAGGGTGTTGACATCGAAGCTGACGGCCACGGCATCGATCTGGTTATCGTCAACCCCGAAATACTCGAGGCACCAATCCACCGAGTAGGAGGGCGGTTTGCCCATGAGGCAGAGCCCGAGCGCGTGCTTATCGCCGGACAGCCGCTCCTCCTCAATCGCGCCGACAATCTTCCCGTCCTTGAGCAGAACGGCCGACGTGTCGTGCAGCAGCTCATTTATGCCGAGAATGTAGCCCATCTCATTCCTTAACTAGTGGCAAATTGCATAAGTCGCTGTGGCATTAAGGCGAGACAGCAACATTCTCTTCTCCTTGCGCGCCCGACCTTCGTCAGGCCCTTGGCCGCCGCGACAGTTCATCAAACTTGCCATCAATATAGCGCATTATTTGCTTGTGAAGCAAGCTGCTACGCGCCGCGATGCAGGACAGCCTCGTATCTGGCCCCGAGCCCAGCAAGCGCCTCGGCTCAAGCGCCTGCCCGTAGGCGTCCGTCATCACGATTCCTGCCTCCTTTGCGATGAGGAAAGTCGCAGCGATGTCGTAAGGGAAGAGGCCTAGCACCTGCTGCTGGCCAGCCCGGAACATCTCATCAACCGAGTCGGGGAGCTTCTCCACAATGCGCACGCCGATATCGACGTAGGCGTCTAGCCGGCCTAGCACTATGCGGGAGATGCCGAAAGTAGTGCTGTTGAAGAGGAAACACCCGCCACGGACGGCCGACATGTTCACAAGGTCCCCAATCACCCAGAAAAGCTCCTTTGCCGGACGACCACACACCTCGAACGCCCAGGCCATCTCCGAAAGCCCCGGAGCCACGGCTGAAAGTGCCGCAAGCGGCACACCGTCCCGCGTTATTGAGGCGCCTTGACCAGCGCTGGCCTCGAACACGGTGTCGGTCTTTATCTCCCAAAGATAGCCGAGCAAGAGGTCCCGGAAGCGTGTCTCCTCCTTGCCACGAAACCGCGCCACGGCAATGGAGA
>CAZKNE010000506.1:0-1974 GCA_964554005.1 uncultured bacterium
TAGCGCATTGCGATCAGTTGGCCAAGCCCGCACGGCTCGTAGCGAGAGGGCATCAGGAACATGTCAGACCCGGCGTAGATGCGCCTCGCCATGGCCTCGTCAAATGTGATATTGATGCCGACCTTCCCGACGAGCTTTTCCTTGAACCGCTCAAAAATGCGGTGATACTCTTCGTCGCCCGTGCCCAGAATGACGAAGTTGACGCCGAGGTCCATCAACTCCTGAAAGGCCTGGGAGAGGATGTCCAGTCCCTTCTGGGCAGCAAGCCTCGTGATCATGCCGATGAGCGGCACGTCCTCGGAATAGGGGATACCGTTCTCCTCAGCCAGCGCCCTCTTGCATTCCTTCTTCGGGCCGATGTCTGATGCGCTGAAACGTCCTGGGATGCTCTCGTCCGTCGCGGGGTCCCACCTCTCAGTGTCGATGCCGTTGGGTATCCCAAACAGAACGTCGCGCCTTGCGGCGAGAATTGTCTCGAGGCCGTAGCCGAACTCTGCTGTCTGAATCTCCTCGCTGTACTTGCGGCTTACGGTGCTCACCGCGTCGCTGAAAACGATGCCGCCCTTGATGAAGCTGACCTTCTCCCAGAACTCGAGGCCCTCAACAACGAAATACTCCCAGCCGAGCCCCAGCTTAGGCAGCTCCTCGCGATCAAATAAGCCCTGATACGCTATGTTGTGAATGGTGAAGAGCGTTTTAGTGTGCGACAGGAAACCGCCCTTCGCAGCCTCCTCCTTCAGATATACTGGCACAAGCCCTGTCTGCCAGTCGTTGCAGTGCAGTATATCCGCCTCAAACCCTATCGCCTCCAGTATCTCTGGGACCGACTTGGCGAAAAGGCCAAACCGAAGCGAGTTGTCGGGATAGTCGCCTTCTGGCGTTCCGTAGAGACACTCACGGTCGAAGTACTCCGGCGCGTCTATGAAATAGGTCTTGACGCCGGCAATGGCGTCGCTGACGAAGAGCTTATAGTTGCTGGTTTCGCCCGCCATCTCCACCGCTATCTCAAGACCCGTGTCCTGAAGCCCAAACTTGGCCGCCTCGATCGTGCCGTATTTGGGCATGATGACGATGACCTCCTGGCCGCGGCGAGCAAGATATTTCGGCAAGGCCCCAGCCACGTCAGCCAGACCCCCGGTCTTCGCAAAAGGAAACACCTCCGATGCAATCAGTGCGATCTTCACTTCTCGTCCTTTCTCTCAGTACTCAACTGAGACATACATAATGTAATCTATCAGCGGAAAGCTCTTGCCAATCCTATTGCCGCAGGGCAACTGCCCCTGGCCGCTGTGATGGCAGTCGTGCGTGAACAAGTGGCCAAGTCGTTTAGCTGTCCCAGCGCCGTCATAGCGATGCACGGAGAACCCGCGAACAGTGCAAGATAGGTGCTCAACTGATTTGAGGACATCTCACTCCTCCACAGCTTGACTTGACCTAATACGCCACGGCCCCAGACGATCCCATTGTGGCCATCCTCAATCTATACTCCTTCTCGCGACTAAACTTCAAGCCGTTCTTATCACCCCAATAATCACATTTATAGTGATTGACCTCGTGTAGATCATTGGTATTGCGTTTGTGATCGGCGATTGTTCCGACAACAAGCCGCCTATCAGCTCGGCAGGTTGGCTGCTTCTCGATTGTGCCGGCCAGCTAGGCGATATGATTATCGCGGCCGCCAGGGTCAGGAGTTTTCCCAATTTTGAGCGGGGGCTCGTCGGTTTATAGGCTATATGTGCCTGCTTCTGCATGGTTCCAGATGAAATTGGCCCTGACCGGATGCCGTGCCTGGGGGTGCCCAGAATCACTGCAAGACAGAATGGGGAAACTCCTCGCTTCCAGTAATCAGATTGGAGCGGGGAACGTTGCGGCTGCCTCGCGGCTGGAGGGCAGAAGCTCCTGCCCGAAGGGCAGACCAGGGGTAGCCGCAGGCGTAGCCTGACGGTGCGAATAGCGCCACAATCCCCCTTTCTA
>CAZKNE010000507.1:0-1968 GCA_964554005.1 uncultured bacterium
TCATTTTGGACAGGCCGATCTGTTCGGATCAAGCGCAGGCTAAAGCTGGGCCAGGAACGCAGCTACTCCTCAGCACAGTTGCTACTAAACAACCTGTGTGAACATAGACCATCAAGAGCTGGCTGTTCTTGCAGCAGAGCGAGAAACCTCTCAACTACTTCAGAGTCAAACTGAACGCCCGCGTATTTCAGCAATTCGTTTTGTGCTTGTTGGGGGGTAAGTGCAGACCTAAAAGGCCGGTCAGACCGCATCGCAACGTAGGCTTCGACAACGCGATGGATGCGCACCGTAAGCGGCAGCTGCGCGCCGCTGAGCCTGTCCGGGTATCCCTCACCGTTTACATCTTCATGGTGGTGCCGGACAAGCTTCACGAACCCTCCCGTTCCGTGAACTGGCTGAAGCAGGCGCTCGCTGATCTTGGGGTGCTCCTTGATGTTGCGCATCTCGTCACTGTCTAGCTCTGTGGGCTTGCGCAATATCTTGTCGTCGATCGCCGCGACGCCGACGTCATGCCAGAGGCAAAGCATCCTCAAGTCCTCTAGTTCCGGGTCAGAAAGACCAATTTTGCGCCCAAGAATGGTTCCAACCTGCGCAATACTCTCGGTCCGGGCTGGCTCGTAGCATGAACGCTCGTCCGCGTCCTTCCGCATCTGCTCCAAGAGCTTCTTATACTTCTCGAGAAACTCCACACGGGAAAGAGATGAACTAGTGTCAGAATCTGTTAAACTTATCATCCTCGTCCCATTCGCATATTCCTCAACAACAGGCGAGATAATCGAGGCGAGCTTCTCCGTCGCACCCTGCACGTCCGATACGGCGTCCTCGATGTCGGAAAGCCTCGATTCGAAATCCTTCAGGTCATTCTGGGCGATCTGGCGCCTCAGCATGCCCACGCTCGAAAGGACGACCGAGAGCGGGTTGTTGATCTGGTGGTTGACGGTTATTGCCGTCTCGACGATCGTCTGAACCTTCTGTGCCATTGCCAGCTTTGTATAAAGATGACTGTAAACAAGCGCTGCTGCGATTTGGCTGGCGAGTATCCCAAGAACACGCCCCGCACTGGCCGGAGCGCTGCTCCCAGCAGACCCAACCAGGGCAGCAACACCAATTGATGTACCAAAGGTCAGCAGCGGGAAACAGACGATTTGCCCAAGGTCTCCGGCCTCCCTATCTTCCCCACTGGCAGAAAGCATTGGCTCGCATGTTCTCACAGCCTGAGCAGCAAGATGCTGGATTGTGGCGTCGATTTCCGGCGCGTCCTCCGAGAAGAAAGTTGCTGCCCTTTCGTTTCCTCTTTTCATAGCCCGAAGAACGGGCATCCCGGTCCGCTCATCAACAAGAAAAAGATAGCATCTCTCGGCGCCCGTTTCCTCTACAAGCACCTCCGTGGCGACCCTAGATGTCTCGCCTATGTCCAACGTCGAACTCAGAGCATCTGAGACCTTACGCATCGATGATAGCTCCTCGATCTTCTCCGAATAAAGCCTGTTCGCCCCAGCAAGCGCCTCGACCAGGCCGATCATCTTGATGGAATGGTCGCGCAGCAGCGCAGACATATCTGAGAGCACAGACCTGAGTCGGCGCCCCAACTGGGTGCCGCATTCAGGAAGCGTCTCATCAAACGCTCTGCGCCTCAAAATGCGTTCGAGTGCATCCACAAGCCCGAGAATGTCGCTCCCGAGGATAGCACTCTCATCAGAAAAAATGCTGCGGACTTTACTCTCTTTATTCATGGCCGCATTATGTCACAAATCTGTTCGTCCTCGAGTCCAGCTCCGCCCTACCAAATAGTCTTGAAAAACTCTTGCATGTACGGCTCCTTTTCCGTGAGGCGCTTCTGAATCTCCGCGAGCTGTTTGGGGCTGATGCGCAGCTCGGCAAGCTCATCCGAACTCACTTCGGGAGTTATTACCTCTCCAGTCCAACCTAGTTGACGGCGTTTGCATATCTTGTCCGCCAGGTAGATTG
>CAZKNE010000508.1:0-1957 GCA_964554005.1 uncultured bacterium
TTCAATGACTATGCGGACTTCCGGGAAACCGTTCTGCGTTCTCTGGATTTCGGACACGCTCGTTTTGAGGAGCTCTGCGACATGAGGGATTTGGCTGTAGGGGAGATCAATCTAATAGGAACGGGTTTTGCTAAGAGCTTAATGCTGTCATCTCTTCAGGATCAAGCGCGCCTCCTAGCTGGCCAGGCCGCGATGAAAGAACCGCTCACAAAGCGCGAACACGGGAAAGAAACTCACACACATCAGAAGCTGTTAACCGATTGGCGGGAGAGCGAGCGTGGCATCTACAGCGTCAACTTCAAAGACACGCTGGTACAGGGCGAGCTGGTCTGCGATTTCGGGGACCTCTGTCCATCGGCCGGCGTGCCTGTCATCAAGCCGCATCGAGAGCGCAAATGGAACGAGGCGCGGAGGCAATACGCCTGGTTGAAGGAGCAGTTCCGCAAGCGAGGCGCCTACAAGGATGAGGACGAGGCGCACTGGTGGGCCTCGGAGTGCGCCCGGCGAGGCACCAGGTATTGTCGGCCTTTCTTCGTCCCTTTTCTGCTGTTGCTGACGATCATACTTGCCAATGTCTGGCTTGCCTTGGTGATTCGTTCATGCGGGAAATCACACTTCACCGCCTTTGCCCAAAGCCTGATAGATGCAGGCCCGCTGCTGGTCTGTGTCCTTTTGGCAGCCCTTCTTTACGGATTCCCTCGTTTCGGCAAGTTGGTGGTTTATAGGTGGGTGTTTGGCTATGGGGTCCGACCCTGGAGAATGATAGGCGCGATTGCCTTTGTTATTCTGGTGTGCGCGCTGTTCTTCTGGCACGCCTACCCGGAGAACATAATACCGAGTTCGGAACCGCCCCCGTTTGCCTCGGTGTTTCTTAATGGCCTCTATTTCAGCGTGATAACGTTCGCGACTGTGGGCTACGGCGATGTGCGGGCGGTTGGCTGGGCAGCGGGGCTGGCGATGGTGGAGGGGCTGCTGGGCATCGCGCTGAACGCGGCGCTGGTCGTCGTCATCTTCCGCAAGCTGGTCCGGTAGCGCGATCCACGAAGCGGGGAGGCGCCGCTGGCCTAGCTCCTTTGACCTTCGTGCACCTTCGTGTTCTTCGTGGATCAAGCTTACATTAAACCAGGGGTCCACTAAGGACACGAAGACACACGAAGAAAGCAGGAGAGAGAATCCTGCCGTTAATGTCAATTGGTGTTCACTCGTGGTTTGGGTCGCACATAGGGCGGGGCAAGCACCGCCCCTACGCACGCAAAACGGACTTATTGAAGGGTTCTGACACGATGGTCAATCTCGCGAGCGCTTGGGCGGAGGAGCATACAAAGCCCTTATGACGCTCGACGCCGATTCGCTCTTGACCGTCTCATGGCCGCCGTTAAACTCAGCGTAATAATTTTAGTAGGAACTTGCATCTTGGGGACTTGATGACATGTCCAAGCAGAATGGCCAGCGCGGCCTTATGCGCCTGTTTTATGTCGGCCGCATGGACGCCAACCTGGGGGTCTGTGGCTTTCTTGGCTTTGTTCTGACCGCTATCTTTTATTATCTGTTCCCGATTCCGCTCCTTAGCCCGGACAACTACATCTATCAACTCTTCGTGAAGCGGGGGTGGGTTCCATACGCGATAACACTCCTTTTCTTATGGGGTGCATCCATCCTGCTCGCCAAATACCTCGGCATGAGAATGGAGAGAGCATACCTGCTGGCGGACCCAATCACGAAGGTGCACAAGGGACCTTTCAGCCCCGAATCGGCGAGGCAGATCGCATCGGACCTCGCTGAACTGTGGGAGGCATCGCGAGCAACGGTCTTGCCAAACAGGATTGTAAGAATGCTCGGCCAGTTTGCCTCGACCGGCGAGCCAGAATCGATGCAGGGCGTCCTCCGCGAGGAGAGCGAGATCGACGAGGCGGAGCTCTCGGCGTCCTACGTGATGGTGAAGGTGTTTGCCTGGGCA
>CAZKNE010000509.1:0-1953 GCA_964554005.1 uncultured bacterium
TTGCGGGTTCTCGACTCTGATGCTCAGGGAGGTCGCGACGAGGCGGAACGAGGCGCCGCGGCTGCTCGGCGCATCCATCATTATGAAGTCGTTCCTGTCGGGCGTTACGTTCGGGTTAGTATGGGTTGTCATTCGGTGGCTACATTCGTCGGCAAGCACGGGGGCAAGCTCTGGTGTTGGATACACCGAGGCGTATCTCTTTGCGGCTTATAGCGTTCTCTTGTCGTTCATGGAGATGTTCAACGCCTTTTTCGTCGTAGATCAAAGGCTTGACCTTGACGCGGTAACGAACGTGATTCAGCGCGGGGGGTCTGTCCTCCTGGGGGTGGCTCTCGTTCTGGTGGGAATGAACGTAGAGGGGATTGGCCTGGCCTTCACGGTGGCGACGGGCGTTGCTGCCATTGTGGCGTTGTGGATGGTGGGGAGAAGATTCGGCAGTCCTGTCTTCAGAATCAAGCTAGCTCTGTGCAAATCGTTGTTGAAAGAGGCGGTTCCGCTGGCTCTCACACTCTTCTTCTCGGCCGTCTATTTCAAGATAGATCAAGTCATGCTGGGGTGGATGCGGTCAGAAACTGAACTGGGTTGGTATTCGGCCGCCTACCGTGTCTTCGAGGTTACGGCTCTGATCCCCTCGATCCTGATGTTGGTCGTCTTGCCGGTGTTCTCACGGCTCGCTAAAGAATCTAAAGGGGTGCTCGTTCGGGCTGGACAGGAGATGCTGGCCTTGCTGTTGACGCTTGGGATCGCCGTCTCCGTGGTGGTCGCACTTGCAGCGCCCAAAATCATCGCCCTGTTCGGTCGGGACTTCGGCTCAGAATCGAGCGAGGCGCTCTCCATCCTAATCTGGACAGCGGTGCCTATTTTCTGCAACTTCGTGCTGACTACCATCTTGATCACGATCGGTAAGCAAACGAGGCTTGCGCACTGCTTTATGATAGGGGCGGCGCTAAACATCGCGCTGAATTGGGTTGCGATCCCTCGGTGGGGTTACCTTGGCGCGGCGTGGTCCACAGTTGTTACCGAACTTGTCTTGTTCGGTTTGGTGGCTTATTTTTTGGGTCGTTATCTCTCTGGATGGAAACTGCGAGCATTCCTGCTGCGACCCCTCGCCTCGGCTTTGTTAGCGGCAGGGATCGCGTTCGTGCTAGGCCTGGGGAGTAACCGGCCCGCCTTTGCGGCCGTGTGGTTGGCAATATTCGGGGCCGGTATCGTTGCACTGCGGGCCATCAATCTGCGCGAGCTGGCGCTACTGCGGGGTATTGAAGACATCTCGGGGCATCCCAGTGTCGGTAACCATGGGGATAGAGGTTAGAAGCATCTCATCGAACCATGCGACTGCCGAGGGGCCTTCTATTACGAGAAACAGAGCCACGTACCTAGCCTGTTCAGGCGGCGTGAAGTAGTCGATGAAGTATTCCCAGTGACACTCACGCTCGTTTGCTAGGTTTCTGTTGAAAAAGACCCTGTGGCCGTTCTGGTCGTAGAACTCCTTCCCGGCATACGCACCGGTTTTCGAGGCCCAGACTCTGTAAAACAGTATGTAGGCCTTGTGTGGATCGACGGGCATTCTTTCGGAGTAACTGACGGCTCTTGTGATGCGGTCGTTTGTCTTAAGAGTGAAAGCTTCCGGTCCCGGCCACAGATGTGGCTTAGCCCCCGGCCCGACCAGTGACGGCGCACCTTCAGTCGTTCTGAAAGCCTCTCTCCCTCTAATAAGGTTCTCCACCTCTTTGCACAGAAGAAACCGGTGCCCACGGGCTAATATCTTGGTCTCGTCCACTTGTAGGAAACGCACTGCGTCCTGACCAGGGCCGGTCAGCGGCAATGTGTCCCAGACAATTGTCAGCGCCACCCTGTCCTCCCACCGGACAGATAGCTCATCTATCGACACTCCTCGAAGTGTCCCGTGTGGAATACCCAAGTGGTTCGGCGGCATCACCAAAGCTGGTCCCT
>CAZKNE010000510.1:0-1947 GCA_964554005.1 uncultured bacterium
GCGCCGTCCGATGACGTATCAAAAAAACACGACCACGCGCCCTAAAACGCGCTCGCTTCTCTGTCGGCCCAGGTCCCACGTCAACCCTCGACACAACGAGCGAAGCTGCGTCACTTATCTTGGGACTGTTCCCAGCGTTGGCAATTGCAGACCGCAATAACTTCAGCATGATCCGAGCAGTCCAACGAGGCGAAACCATTAACAACCGCTCGGCTACCTCGGCCTTTCTATGCCTTATCAAGTCCGCAACCGGCTTCACCTTCCGGAATGAGACTCGCTCAAACCTTAAAAGCGCACTAGCCTGTCCCACGCGCGTGCCTCCGACCTACTCTACTTCTTCATCTTCTTAGCACGGCCTGCTCGCTCAAGCTTGCCTCCGTGCCCACGAAAAGTCCGTGTGGGCGAAAACTCACCCAATTTGTGACCAACCATGTTCTCCGTCACAAAGACAGGAATAAACTTCCGACCATTGTAAACCAAAAATGTAAGGCCCACAAAATCCGGCACCACAGTCGAGCGCCTTGACCAAGTCTTAATCGGCCTCTTGGACTTCTCCTTCTGCTGCATCCTGACGTGCTTCATCAGGTGCGTATCCACGAAAAAACCTTTTTTGAGCGATCTAGTCATCTGATAATCCGCACTACTTATGCTTACGAGCTTTTACTATATACTTCGATGAGAGCTTCTTCTTATTACGCGTCTTCATGCCCTTAGTGGGCTTACCCCATGGACTCACAGGATGCCTACCACCTGAACTCTTGCCCTCTCCCCCTCCATGAGGGTGGTCAACCGGGTTCATCACCCCACCCCGGACTTTGGGCCTTTTACCAAGCCAGCGAGAACGCCCTGCCTTGCCGATGTGAATCGTCGAGTGCTCACTATTCCCAACCTGCCCTATCGCAGCATAACAGTCAAGGTGAAAAAGCCTAACCTCCCCCGAAGGTAACCTCACATGAGCGTAATTGCCCTCCTTCGCCAGGAGGTCCGCCTCAGCGCCAGCACTCCGAGCCACCTGCGCTCCCTTGCCCGGCCTCAACTCAATGCAGTGAATCGCCGTCCCAGGCGGGATGCTCCTCAAGGGCAACGTATTGCCAGGCTTAATATCCGAAGAAGGCCCTGTCTCTATCCTGTCGCCTACCTTCAACTTATCCGCAGCTATCATGTAACGCTTCGACCCGTCCGCATAATATAGCATCGCCAGCCGCGCCGCCCGGTTGGGGTCGTATTCCACCCGCTTGACCGTCGCGGGAACACCCGACTTGTCACGCCTCACAAAATCCACGACTCGATATTTCCGCTTAACGCCTCCCCCATGGTGGCGCACTGTGATGCGGCCCTGGTTGTTTCGCCCGGCCTTTTTCTTGCGGGACTTCAGTAACGACTTGAGGCCAGGCCCCTTCGCGGTGATAGAATCGAATGTCGAGACCGACATCCCTCTTTGCCCGTTCGTCATGGGCTTAACCCGCTTTACTGCCATAATCTCACCAAAACTATATTAAACACTATATATTCTCAAAATACTCAACCCTAGCGTCCCTCGGAAGACTCACCACCGCCTTCTTCCACGATGACGTCTTCCCAATATACCGCCCCAGCCGCCGGGACTTGCTCTTCCGACGCATGACATTTACCTTCAAAACCTTAACCTTGAAAGCCGCCTCGGCTGCCCTCTTGATCTGTGGCTTGCTGGCAGATAACTCCACTCTCAGAACCACCTTGTTGTAATCAGACTTCAACGCGGTGGACTTCTCCGACAACACCGGATACCTCAAAATCTCGTATTCTCTAGACATCTTCCATCCTCGCTTGAAGAAGCTTCAGCGACTCCTCGGTCAGGAACAACCTGTCGGCCAAGAGTATGTCATAAACCGTTATCCGATCAATACGCTTCACCAAAACAGACTTTATGTTTCCAGTATAAGTCTTCCTGGGATGGAACCCGAGGTT
>CAZKNE010000511.1:0-1943 GCA_964554005.1 uncultured bacterium
TGGAATAGTCCCGGTCAACAATCGTTGTCAAGTCTCGTTTCTCATCGCCCGCGCCGAATTGCTCTTCTTGTGGATGCCAAGAATGAAGGTCTGCCCCAAGAGCCTGCATGGGTACGCGTCCCCGGAATTCCCTTGTGACGAAATCCTAAGAACGAAGGTCTGACCCCGAGACGGCCGCGAGACGGCCCTTAAGTGCAACATTGCGAGACACGCTCTTAGAAATGCTTACTCCTCCAGGACCAGTGTCCAGATCCGCTTTAGCGGTAGCTCGCTTTGGATCTCCTCCGGCAGCCGGTCATAATTCTGAAGGACAGCTTTGAGAAGATCATCTGCATCCCAAAGTCTGACCGAAAAATAGCTCAAGCGGGCTTCTTGTATAACGGGCTTAGTGAAACCGCCCCAGCTCACTAGCAGCCCTTGATCCGCCGTAAAGGTTGACATGCTTCCTTGCAGTGCTCGCAAAACGTTTACATCCGCGGGTGACTGACTGGACTTTACCTGGACGCACAGCGTTGGTCCTTCAAATCCAAGGGCACCTATGCCCGCGAGGATATCAACACCGCCGTCAGGTCCAGGAGAAGAGACTTCAGTCTTATATCCCTCAGCTTGCAGTACTGCTGCCGACCAAGCGTGCTAGGTCGTGGCCCTTGAACTGGGTCTCCAACGCATTAAGGATCTGGTCTCGTGCGAGCAACTCGATGTCGCGCAGCGCTCCATCTTCTAAGCCCTCCTCCTCGATGATTGGAGGGGCAGTCAGACCCGGATCGGGCTTCCCTTCGAGGACTGCTTGGACACGTTCTGCTGCGTTGTTACGCTGAACCCGGCACACTGTCATGAAAGCGCCGAAGGAGTAGAGGAGATCCTGAGCAAAGTCGTTTCGTGGAACGTCTGGTCGTATCCACTTCACCGGTAGAGTGTGATGTACATCACCGATGTCTGTTCGGTAGGCATAGCGGCCTGAGACCCGACCAAGTGCAATCTGATGGCGGGTCTTGAGAGGAAGTGTAACGAGATCTCCAACTTGCATCCGATTCGCGAACGCATAGAGTTGTCCAGCGTAGTTGTTCACCCGGCCCTGCGAGGCATCCGGGTAGGCGTTTCGAACAGCATCAACAACAGCTTCCCACTTGCTAAAGCCTGAAAGGTCGGGAACCTCTTCAAAACCCACACATGCGAACCCGTTCTCCAGTGCTAGATCCTCATGCTCTCCGTGCCTCCCAGCTCGCACCATCCAAAGCGCCATCAGTCGCCTCCTTCGTCAACGTCACTCACACACCGAAGGCAGAATGACACCTCGTACAACCTCAGATCGACGCCCTGCGCCAGTTTCAAGGCATATTTGATCTTCTCGTCCGCCTTGTGCGCAATGATGAGACCACGCACTTCGGCCCCGGGCTCAAGCAGGTTCTCTTGCACCCAGCCCATGTAGCGGAGTACTTGCCCGACTGTTTCGTCACTCGTCTGCCCCCGCTTCAGCTCAATCACTAGCCAGTCCTTGCCCTGACGGTTTCGCGCCAGCAGGTCGATCTTGCCGATCGACGTTGGATACTCGTACCCGGCTTCCGGTTCCCCCTCGTCGACCTCCAGCGTCCACTCGCGGCCGAACTCGGTCTTCGTCCAGTTGTCGCGAAGGAAGTCGTGCAAGTGGCGCTCTAGTCCGAACTGCTGCTCGCCGTCGGTAAGCTCTTCTATCGTGGGCGGATGTTTCAGTGGTTTCTCTAGGTCGAGCATAGCCCACCACAACGCGTCGACCGTCCAGAGATCGATATCGAGAGCTATTGCCAGGTCACGAAGCACCTTGTTGACTACAACGTATCTCTGTCCGGTTGTCGCACCGCGCTCAAAGCGCGGCCAGAGATTGACTGCCTTGAGCCCCATCTCTGACGTGTTATTGGCCAGGTGACAGCGCCTCCTGGTCATCTTAGCGTTTGTTGATTGACAAG
>CAZKNE010000512.1:0-1941 GCA_964554005.1 uncultured bacterium
CAGAACCAATATGCCCATAAGGGAGAGCACAAGCGGCAGAGGATGCTCTCGCGACAGGTATTGGATATAGGCCATTGCCGCCCGGATGTATAGTGAGACCGATCCCTTAACCTGGCGAGCTCCCTGCACATAGACCCGATAGGCCTTGAGGTAGTTCTGCTGCTTCTCGTGCTCTTTCGCGGCTTTGATAATCATCTGAGCCTTGTCTGAGCTCTCAAAATGCGCGCGGAGGGCAACAGCTGAGATAATCGCCACAAGCACGATAATGACAATTAACAGAACGGAGACGAGGCGCAGCCTTCCCCTGGAACCTGCCCGCCTCGGCACGTGCGGCGTCATCTCGCGGGCCATCTCCTTTTCATGGGGCTGCTTCTCTGGCTGTTCGGCTTTCTCTCCCAGCTTGGCCTGAGCCATGCTCTTCTCGAAATACTTCAACAGGTCCGTAGTCTTGCTGAATCGCTGACTGGAGTTCTTGGCCATAGCCTTCAGTATCATGTAACTCACCCAGGGCGGCAGATCAGGCCTGAGCCGCATCGGAGATTCGGGAACCTGCCTAAGGCGAGCTAGGAGCACAGCCACAGACGAATCCCCGGTAAAGGGGAGCTTACCTGTGAACATCTCATACATGACAACGCCTAGTGAATAGATATCCGACCTGGCGTCGATGTTCCTTCCCCGAACTTGCTCTGGAGACATGTAGTCCGGCGTCCCCATTATCACCCCGGTCTGCGAGACCGACTCGCCGCCGAGGTGCCGCGCCAGCCCTAGGTCAACGATCTTGACCCCAAGGTTCTTAGTAATCAAAATGTTCTGGGGTTTGATGTCGCGATGAACAACGCCGACGCGGTGGGCGGCATCCAGGCCCAAACACACCTGAGACATTATCGTGTAGGCTAACTCCACATCAAACGGACCCTCTCGCCTGATCATCTGTTTCAGGCTCATCCCCTCAACAAACTCCATGACCAAGATGAGCATCCCTCCGATCTCCAGAACGTCCGTCAGCCGGATTATGTTCGGGTGAACGACGCGCCTCGACATCTTCAGCTCACCCAAGAAACGTGAGCGAACCTGCTCGTCGCTCGTGAGAGAGAGCTTCAGCACCTTCAAGGCAATCACGCTGCCGGTCGTAACATCGACCGCCCGGAAGACACGGCCAAAGCCTCCCTTCCCAACCTCAGAAACTATTTCGTATCGGTCAGCGACCTTAACGCCTTTTTTGAACGAAGGCGCACTTTGGTCGGTCCTTGTATCCTCATCGTCTCCTGTTATCAGAAGACACCCGCAGTCGGAACAGTTGGTCGCGTCATCCAGATTCGCCAAACCGCATTCAGGACATTGAATCATTGCTGCGTTTGCTCCAGTGCCTTATCTCGAACAGCCGATCATATACCAGACAGTAGCGCATTTGCCCTTGAGCCGCAAGTCCTCGGTTGTGCCACAGGGCGTAGGACGGACTTTCTAGTCCACTTTCACCCGCGACCGCGCTGCCTCGACCGTGTTCTCAAGGAGCATGCAGACCGTCATCGGGCCAACGCCGCCGGGCACGGGTGTGATGTACGACGCAATTTCTGAGACTGATGCGAAATCGACGTCGCCCACCAATCGGCGGCCCGTCTTCGAGTCCTCGCACGGGATTGCATTGGTCCCGGCGTCGATCACGACAACGCCATCTGCGAAGTAGGTGGCATCGAGCATCTGAGCTCGACCAATCGCTACCGCGACGATCTCCGCGCGTTTTGTTATCTGCCTCAAGTTGCGCGTCCTGGTGTGGGCGATCGTAACCGTTGCATTCCTGCTCCTGCTGGCAAGCATGACCGCAAGCGGCCTACCGACGAGCTCGCTTCTGCCGACGACGACGGTGTTCTTGCCCTCGGTAGCAATGCCATACTCATCGAGCAGCCTGATCATCCCTTTGGGCGTGCATGGGGCGAGGCAGGG
>CAZKNE010000513.1:0-1935 GCA_964554005.1 uncultured bacterium
GCAGATTGTGGAGCCGATTGTCGAGCCGATACTCCCCGACGAGAAGGGCGTCTATCACATCCGCGCCGCGCTCTGGAAGCAGTGCGACGGCTACTTCAAGGTTGCGCCCGGCGGCTCCCGCTACGACCCTGCAACAATCACCGACTACAACCGCCAGAACCCCTACTTCAGCGTCGATGAGCAGTACATTGCGGCAGGAGTCGACGGGAAAGACGTCTTCTGTGGGCCGAATAATGAGGATGGCACCTTGCCCGGTGCTCCAGTGTCTCCAGCCTGCGCGAACACCCTCTCTGCATACGAGAGCGAGCGGATAGACGTTATTACCCTCAAGCTTGAAGTAAAACCGCTCATTGACGGGGACCTGCCCATTAAGAATCTGAAATAGGGAAGGTGAAAATGACTAGGCCGGAAACGCCCATTGTGGTTCTGCTGTCCGCAGTATTTGCTTTGACGTCTTGCGCTATAGTTCAAGCGGCTGATTACCCCTGGGTGTATTACTTCGAGCGGCCGGAGAGTGCGCGAGTCCACACGGCGTTCTGTGACCCTGATGGGGGGATCATCGTGGCGACAGGCGATTGGCACGACATGAGGTCCGAGCCTGGCTATAACGTCTGGGAGTATTTCTCCACTGGCGTCTATCGAATTAACAGTGGAGACATTGAGGTCCTACCTTTCCCAGCTAATTCCTATGTTTTTGATGGCGCAGTTGCCTCCGATGGGAATCTGTGGTTGTTGATCGGCGAAGGTCAAGACTACTGGATTAGGCAATACGGCAAGGAGGCTTGGGTACGATCGGATGGGGGCTTCCGGTTCAACGGATTTTGGCCAGCTAATGTGGTGAACCGAAGGCTAGCGATGCTTGAGAATAGGATGCTCGTCGAGTTCCCCCAGTTGACGGACGCGGTCCCGGGTGAGCCGGTTTACCTCGGATGTGACTCTCACCACAGGATTTTCGTCTTGAGCGTGCAGCGAGAAGCTTCCGATGTTCCGGAGTGGTTCGTTTCCCAGTGGGATACGCCTGATCCGGGGGACGTCAGGACAATTAACCTCTCGCAGATGGTCCCATCGATGCTGTACATCACTGCCTACCCACTCTTCGGCCAGGATGGGCTCATATATTTTCCGTTTTCACACTCACTTGACGATTCACAGGGGGCGTATAAGGGCGGGGTCTTCTCCCTCAACCTCGAAACAGCGGAGTCGGAGGTTTACGACGAGAGCCGCTCGCCATTCCTTGAGTCCCTGATAATGCACGGCTGGCCGGATTTTCCCGAGTTTTATATTGATCCCTTAAATATAAAATGGTTCTTCACGGAGGATGGTCTCGTTCGTTTTGACGGGCAGCACTGGTCGCGGTTTAGCGCTGCAGATGCTGACCTGCCACACAACCTTGTGGTGTCCATGGCCTATGACGAGATCGACGACTCATTTTACGTAGTAACGTGCGATAGGCCAGGTAGCGCTGATTGGGGCGCGGCATTCAGCGCATTCTCTGCCGGCGGCGATAGGATCGGCCCGTCCCTGCATTTCCGCTTGGCGCCGTATATTCGTCGAGGCGCGGCCGGCATTTGGTATCTGGACGTTCCAACGGTTGATTTCGACGGAATAATCTACGCCTATGACCACGATCGCGTCACGAGATACCGTCTCCGTGATTGGGTCGGCCCGGGGTTAGTGCAGCATCGTTCTATCGGCACAACGCCATCAGGACGAACATTCCTAGTCACCCAAACGTGCGTTATGATCTGGTGACGATGCAGGTGTTTGTGTATCCGCAGATTAGGTGCAGGCGTGCGCTGGTTCCGGTATTTGGTCCCCATCTTGGGTGGCGGACGAGGTGGTTTTTGCTGCCGCCGATAGAGGAGTTGCCGCCGCTCACGGAGCTCACGGGTGAGCCGCGACCGGTGGTAGAGCAGATTGTGGAGCCGATTGTCG
>CAZKNE010000514.1:0-1933 GCA_964554005.1 uncultured bacterium
CAGCATTGAGAAATCCTTCTCGCCGCCCCCCAGCCTTGCCGCATGTCCTTTGAGCGAAAACAGACCGTATTCCCTCCACATACTGAGCGTTGCCTCTCGATACTCCCTCGAAAGGTAGCCCCATCGAATCCAGGGCGGATTACCGACCACGAAATCAAACCTCGGAGCATTCATTGGCGCAAACACATTCTTAAGAAAGCGCGCCCAGATACCGTTCTTGCCCTGTTTCTCGAGCTCCAGGATATCCTTGCAGAAGTTCTCGATAACCTGCTCATGGGGCGGGAAGACTAGACCTTCCTTCTTGAGCCTGGCCATTACCTCAGGCAGGGCATAGTCCTGTTTTGCCATCTCCTGCAAGAGCGGTGCAGCCCTCTTCAGAAGGAATCCCTCGTCCCTTATCCAAACAGCGGGGACATGAAACTCACCGACGGACGTCTGGATTCTTATGTGCTCGCCGCCTCGGAAGTTCACCTGCATTTGGCTTGATCTCTCGGGCCACAGAACAGAATCTGCAAGATAAATTGGTATCTCCAGGTCAGGAAGCACATTGACGAGCTCACCCAGGGCGAAGAGGTAATTGGTCCGGGCGGCGATAACGGCCAGAGGATTCAGGTCAAAGCCCCAGATGTTCGCTCTGATTCTCTTGGCTGTTTCCAGCGGAGGCTCTTTATGTTGTAATCCATATTCCTTCGCTCGGTGAATGGCAAGAACGACAAAAGTCCCAGAACCGCAGGCCGGGTCGAGGATGCGTTGAAGGGTATCCCCTTTATACCCAGTCTCGTTCAGGAGCAGTTCGGCAAGCCAATCTGGTGTGTAGTATTCACCCAATTTATGCCTGAGGTCTTTCGGCACCAAATACTGATAGAGCTTCTTGAGGAGATCACGTGTCGGTTCAGGATTGATGGCAGTCATCGCCGGCTCAAATTCAGATAGTGCTCTTGCTGTATCTCTAAGCGCTTCCTCAAGACGGGGAGAGAAGGCATCTATGTACCACCTGAAGAAGTCGCCCTCAAGGAAATTAGTGACGCCTCGCTTTGCGTAGAGTCCGCCATCCTCGATCTCAGTCAACTCTGCGATCAGCTCACTCCTTGACGTATGTGTGAGCTGGGACGAATACGAGGCTGCGAAGCTGCTCTCCTTGAGGGTTACAAGCTCAGCAGCGATAAGTTTCATTAGGAATGCGAAATACGTATGTATGCAGAAGAGCAAATGCTGGATGTCAAAGCTCTTGCCCAGACCGTAAAGACGGAATAACTCCGGTGCGTCTTTCGATTGCGGGACGTCAAACCACTCTCCATAGACTATCCCAAACAGACGTTTCCATTCGCTGAAGAAGACGGAAACTCTCTCATCTCCCCAGTTCTGTAACGCGTCCGCAAACGCAGAGACAGCTTTGACAGATATTCTGCTCTTGGACCCGAACTTGTCAGCAAGATGCTCTGCTGTGAGCGGCAGGCGCGATAAGGCCCGCAGATACGTCAGGAAAGTGCAGGCCGTATCGGGGCCAAGAGGATAGGGACCTTGGCGACCAAAACCTGACCTGTCTATCGTCGCTACCTTTGTATTAGCCTTCTGGCGATACCTCACAAAGAAAACCGACGTGCCGTCAATGCCCACGCCAACCAGTCGAGCCAACAACGCTAGGGAATCGGGCTTATGTGCGAGGGCTTCCGCGGTCATATAGCTTACCAATTGTTCGTGGGCATGCCGCACAGCGTGTTCAGAAGAGAATGCTCCAGGGCGTTTATACTCAATTATGACCTGCCCATGCACTGCGTCCGGGCGACCCTGATAGACCGTTCTGGCCTCCGAGCCTAAACGCTCATAACTTGGTGCGGACTTGATCCCCAGGCTTGCAAGAACAGGACCTAGAATCTTCTCAAATCCAACACGAAGGTCTTCCTCCGTTCGTGCGTGTCGCATTAAGTCATGG
>CAZKNE010000515.1:0-1921 GCA_964554005.1 uncultured bacterium
GTAATCGCGAAGAACAATGCGCTTGAAGATAGAGAAAAACGCCCTCACGTGCATCACGAGCTCCTTCCAAGACGTTATTCTCGAAGCCCGCCTAAGCATGTAGCCCGGACGAAAATAAAACTCCCTATACGCACGGTTGCGAAGCTCCCATATCTTCGCAATCGAAAGGTCCCCGGTCGGCAGATTCGGATGGCTCACGTCATCAAACAGGTCCCACTCAGTAAGAACCGTGCCGTCGCTGCGAATTGCCTCGCCCAGCTTGGTGCCCGGATGAGGCATTGGGAGTGAGAACGCCGCGACGTCAGGATTAAGCTCTTTGGCAAAAGATATGGTTCTGAGCACCGTCTCCTCGGTCTCGCCCGGCATCCCTATTATGAAGAACCCGTTGGTTGCGATCTTATGCTTCCGACATAGCGAAAACGCTCCTCTGGTCTGGTCAAGCGTGATCCCCTTCGACATCGTCTGAAGGATGTGCTCGTCGCCGCTCTCAACGCCAAATTGGATGCAATGACATCCTGCTTCTTTCATCAGCGAGATACGCTCCTCATCTATGATATCGACGCGCGACTGACACATCCAGATGATGTCGAGCCGAGCCTCGATCATCTTTTGACAGAGTTCCTTCAGGTGGTCCCGGTTTGCCCCGAAGCTGGAATCCTGGAACAGCACTTCCTTGATCCCGAGCGACCTGATGAACATCAGCTCCTCAATAACATTGTCAACGTCCCTCAGCTTGAAACCGAGCGTCCCAGGGATACAGAATGTGCAGTGGAATGGGCAGCCCATGCTCGTAAGGGCCGCTGTATAGACGCGCCGCTTCGACAACGGGAACAGATAGCGCTTGAGTGGGAAGAGGTCGTGCCTCGGGACGGGATACGAGAACCGTTTAGGGTGTGTGCGCTCGCAGGCCGTTACCTCCCCGTCCTTGCGATAGATGAAGTTCTTGAGGTTCTCGGTATCCCCTTGCAGATATTTCAGAATGTCCGGCTCCGTGAAATCGAGCATCACCGCGTCGATCTGCGGGAACTGCTCCATCGCGCTCTTGCCCTTGAAAAGAAGGAACCCACCGTTTGCGATCGTCGTCATCCCAAGCTCGTCCTTGAGCCGCTTGGCAAACGCGAAATCCTTGTTCCATGATGCCGAACATGTCAGGAAAATCACCGCATCCGCACCCATCTCGCTGATGCGCGCGAAGCTCTTCTCGAACGACAGCCGCTCGACTATCGCATCGAGCACGAACAGGTCGTGGTGGTCCTTGAGATAACCGCTCTGGACCAGCAGATCGACCTGCGGCCAGTAGTAGCTCGTCTTGCTGACCGACGTGCAGTACTTGTCTCTGGCGTAGAGCCTTTCGCCGGGAGGGTTTAGCAGGAGGACTTTGCGACGGGTCACTTGCGCCTCACCTATTTTGCAGTTGCGGATACGCCACAATGAGGCGTTTGTTCTCGCTCTCTCTCGCAGGCGGATAGCCCAAGAGCACGCCAGCATCCACCTGGCGAGGCGCCACGACACATACGTCAGAATTACACTCTCTAATCATATTCAACATTCGATTGGGGCACGTTATTGTCTCAGACCCATCCTCCTCAATTCTCCTCAATTATCCTTACACAGATTCTACCTGTCAACCGCCCCGGTCTCCCGAATGATCACATTGATTGCCGTTAGTTACGATCCGAGCGTATTGAGGGTGTTATGGCGTGATGTCTCCAACCTGAGGAGACTCGAGGGGCGGCGCTGATAGCTCGGCGTGCGGCGAATGTTTTATGGGAAGGCGAAGTATCTGCTCGGGTGTTGAGTGGGGAACGTGAGAGGGACTTTGCCCAGGGGCGTGTCACTTCTCAGTGCTGGCCCAAGCTGTGTTGTCCAAGGCGGGAGCCTGAGCCGCGAACTCGAGATTAGGCCCTGCGATTGCACAAGC
>CAZKNE010000516.1:0-1907 GCA_964554005.1 uncultured bacterium
TCTATCAGCTCCTCCTTCGTGCACTGCGCACCTTTGCGGCCTGCCACATCCTTTTGGATGTCGCAAGCAAAACTATACGCATCTTCCAGCGGGAGCCCTGAAGCTGTCAGGGATTTTGTTAATACACCTCGCGAGAATGGGAAACGCACACCGTCGCTCAAGACAACAGACGGCTGAGGTTTAGAATTCATCAACGCAGTCCTTAATCAAACTCCACAATAACCCCTGTATCTTGTTAAATGCACATCCCCAAACGTACACCCAAACAACTGAAACCCGCACTGACAATTACCGAACCCTCGCAATACCGTGTCCGGCCTAGTGCATCTTGATGTCCTGGCCCTCCGGCAAGGGATGCCGTTCGATGTCGATAGTGCCGAAAGTCTCCTCATACTTTTGGATGTTCACCTCCAGCGCCTTCCAGAACAGCTTCGCCCGCAGTGGGTTCGTGATGATCCTGTCGAACACCTTGATCTCGTTGCGGCCAGGCATTACCTGCCCAACGTCGATCACGAACTCGTAGTTGCTGTGCCACACATTGATAAAGTTGGCGTATTTGCCTCTGGAGGCATCATCGTCAATTCTTACCTTGAACTGTATTTGCTTTGGCTTCATTTCCAAATCCTATCACCTCCGATCCGAAAACATTATTGTGAAGACGTAGTCTCCCAACCTCGGACAAGAGGTTACATACCAACCAAACAATCGTCAAACCACTAAACCTGTGCGTGCAATATCCGATAATAGGTTATGGAGGTACGACGTAAGTAATGAGTATGGTGGTGGAGCTTTGTGCTGAAGGTCCAGCGGCCGTGTTGCGCGCCATAGGAACCCTCGATGAAAGAGGGGCCACTCAACTTCATAGGAAGGTGCAAGAGGCGATAGACACAGGCTTTAGGAGTGTAGTCTTAAACCTCTCGGGCATCACCAACATGACGCCAGATGGCCTGATGCTGCTCGAGACAATTCGCCATGACGTCGCCCTTTGCGACGGGCAGCTCATTCTGACTCTCCCTCAGCACGAGGTCGCTGAAGTGCTCAATGTTTATGGCCTCAAAAAGCACCTCGTCATTTTACCTAGTGAGAAGGAAGCGCTTCGCCGGATCGACAGCTCGATTCCCGCAGGGTGGAGCACTCCTTGACGTGCTGTCCACCGGGTCCTCCTGACAAACGCCTACGGTCAAGGCAAGCACGTTAAAAAGAGGCATTCTAGAACTGTTGCCTCCTCGCTTTGCACCGTCAGGCTACGCCTGCGGCTACCCATGGTCTGCCCTTTGGGCAGGAGCTTCTGCCCTCCATCCGCGAGGCAGCCGCAACGTTCCCCGCTCCAATCTGATTACTGGAATAGCCATATCCGCTTGCCTGAGCAAGTCCAGCGTGCCAAGATCACCCTGCTATGAAATCGATCGCCGCAAAGGTTTGGTTCTTGCTTCGCCTCCTCGTTTTATCGATAGCTGCCCTGGCCTATGCAGCATGGGTAAGATTGCTCTGCCGCCGCTGTCCAGTGAAAGATACAGCCGAATCTAGAACGACCATCGTATTCATCTCCACGCATTCTTTCATTGGCCTCTGGCAGAGGCCGCAGCAGATAGCTGTGCGCCTCGCCAAGTCATATCCCATTCTTTATTTCTGGCCGAGATACGCCTCGGACCTCGCAAGGCGGAAGGAGAACTCCCAGCAGGTTGAGCCCGAAACCACATCATCGATTCGGCTCGTGTCGCCCCTTCTGCTCCCGTTCGGGCGAGCAATCTCAGCGGTGTACAAAACGAATCTCGGAACCGCTAGGTCGGCGATCGCGCATCGCCTTCGTGCGGAAGGTCTTTCTGCCGTACCCACGCTTTGGTTCTACGCGCCTCGTTTCGCCTCTCTTCTGGACTCGCTTGAGCATTCTGCCGTGGTGTATGACA
>CAZKNE010000517.1:0-1904 GCA_964554005.1 uncultured bacterium
GAGGATTGTTGACTCGCTGAAAAAGGGCAAGATCGTCATCGTGGCCGGTTTTCAGGGGGTCTCTCAGCAGAAAGAGATAACCACGCTGGGCCGCGGCGGCTCGGATTTGACGGCGGTCGTGTTGGCAAAGGCCCTCGCAGCGCAAAGGTGCGAGCTCAGGAAAGGCGTGCCGGGAGTAATGAGCGCCGATCCCAACGTCGTCCCGGACACGAGATTGCTTGACGTCCTGAGTGCGGAGAAGCTCCTCGAACTCTCCTGCGGCGGCGCCTCGGTCGTGCATCGGCGTGCGGCGCAGTTTATATGTCGCGAAAGGCTCCCTGTCCTGATATGCTCAGGGATAAGTGAAGGATGTGGAACGAGAATTGTGAGTGAGAATAAGATGAACAAACGAGCAGATAGCGCGGCGGCGGCGAGCGAGTGTCCGGAGGCCGCAAGCCTCGATTCGGTGGTCTCGTGCGGCCCCGTGTGCAGCATTAGTGTGGACTTCATTGGAGACGGGGTCCTCGCAATCGCATCATTGTTTGAGAAGCTTTCAGAACGTGATGTTGCGTTGGACATGGTGTCGGATAGCTCATCGGATCGTAAACATCGTCTGAGGTTCGTCATCTCAGAGGAGGACATTCCTGCCCTTCAGGACGCCCTCAAGCAAGAGGAGTTCGCAAACGCTCTCAAGTGGGATGTGGTTTGCGACCTGGCGGAGGTTAGCGTTGTCGGGAGCGGTTTCCTGTCCGAGGCGGCCATACTTGGAAGCATTCATCGTGCGCTAGCACAGGCCGGCGTTGCTGCTATTCGGACAGCTGTCTCCGCACTGCGCGTCTCGCTGCTGGTCGCAAGGGACAGAGAGCAGGCCGCGGTTGGCGCGATTCACGAGCTGATCTTACGACGCGACTCTTGACATCCAGTTGTCCAGATTGGACAGCCTCTGATTTATTGCGTCCGTCCTTGAAGCTCAGATGCGTCTGAGAGATTTGTCTTGACAGCAGGGCGGTGAAACGCACAGAATATCAACCGTAGTATATAATGCTAGCCAATATCTAGTGCATGGCGAAGGATTTAGGAGGCGGATATATGTATTTCTTTGTCTGGCGTCAAGTCCCCGTTATTTTGCTTATAGCCCTTATTCTGGTTCCTCTGGGAGCGTTTGGAGCTCTCACTTGGCAGAGCGAGCCGTTCTGCGCTGGGCTTCACTACGATTCGCGTCATTCTGGCTTCTCGAGGCTTGAGGGGCCTGAGTATCCCGATGCGAACATCAAGTGGTCTTATACCGCGGTCGGGATGGGCAAGATCAACTCCTCATGCGCGATTGGCTCAGGTGAGCCATACCTCGACGCGAATGGCAATGGTGTTTACGATGCAGACGAGCCTTATGAAGACCTCAACGACAACGGCGTCTGGGACAACTGCATGATCGTATTCACGAGCGCCGGCGGGTTCTTGAACGTTCTGAACCCCGATGGCACCTTGTTCTGGAGGTATGACGCCAATACTCCGATGGTCTCCTCTCCAGCGATTGGCCCAGGTGAGCCTTACTTCGATGCTAACGGCAATGGCTGTTACGACATTGCGGAGCCGTTCGCGGACCAGAACGGCAATGGGGTCTGGGACACTGCCGAGCCGTTTTTGGACAAGAACCTCAATGGTCAATACGACCAGGGAGAGCCGTTCACAGACTTGAACCACAACCATAAGTGGGACGACTCGGAGCCGTTCGTTGATGCCAACGGCGACGGCGTCCGTAATCCCGCAGAGCCATTCATCGATGAGAATGGCAACAACGTCCGAGACCGCTGCGTGTTTTATTTCGGCGGGGCCGACGGTCGGCTATACGCTATGTACAGCGAGATATGCGAGGAGCCTTACGTTGACCGCGATGGCAATGGCGAATACACCGATGGCGAGACCTT
>CAZKNE010000518.1:0-1899 GCA_964554005.1 uncultured bacterium
CGTGCGTGATCTTGCCGCCGCCGAACAGGCGGTTGAAGAAGCCGCCTTGCTCGCCGGCCCTGGCGGCGTTGCTGTATTGCGATCCGCATCCATTGTTGGCGAGCGCGATCAGCAGGGATTGACGCTGCGCCGCGCGCTGGGTGGTCCCGCCGTTGAGCTGCTCGAGCTGATTCTGCAGGCGATCGATGACGTTGCGCTGCTGGTCGATGCGACGGTTGAGCCCGCCGCATTCGCGCGGCGGATTGGAGAAGATCGAGAAGAAGCTTAAAACGTTCACCGCTCGCGCCAAGAGGTTAAGGGCCAGGATTTCGCCCGGGCTGTTT
Organism: uncultured bacterium; assembly: GCA_964554005.1. Classification (GTDB taxonomy): domain Bacteria; phylum B130-G9; class B130-G9; order B130-G9; family B130-G9; genus B130-G9. The sequence continues at coordinate 324 of CAZKNE010000518.1, forward strand.
GCGAGGTTTCAAAGAATAGCAGATGCGAGGGACGGTATTGCGATAGTTGCAGCGACGGGCGGAATATGTCAGGGTTGCTACACCAGGATTCGCCCGCAGGTCTTTGATGAGATAAGGCGTGGGGACACGATTGTGCAGTGCGAAAGCTGCTCGAGGATATTGTATTACGATGCAAAACAGGACGCCAAGAAGTCCAAATAGGCGCCAGGTTTGATGACTCGCGCCGAAAACCCTCCTGGCCCCGGGCCGGCCCATATCTATGTAGATGGTGGTTCTCGCAACAATCCCGGGCCATCGGCAATTGCATTTTTGATAAAATCGCCCGACGAGAAAACTACGATCGCCAAGAAGGCCAAATACATCGGCCGTGCGACCAACAACATCGCAGAATACACTGCCGTGCTTGAGTCGCTGTCGCGGGCACACGAGCTCGGCATAAGGGTCATCTTGGTTCGCTCCGACTCTGATCTTGTCGTTAAGCAGTTGAGCGGTCGTTATAGGGTGAAGAACCCGAAGCTCAGAGACCTTTACGCGGCCTGCAAACAGAAGATCGATGGGTTTGACAGGTTCCGTATCGAGCATATTCCGCGGGACAGAAACAAGGAGGCCGACAAGATGGTGCAAGACGTCATCAAGGCTCGGCTGAAGAAGGCTTTGAGCGCCCCAAAGAGTAGCTTCAAGCCGGATGGGATCATCTACGTGGCGGGTGGCTCCAAGGGGGTTCTCGGGCACGCTGCTGCTGCCTTTATTATAGCAACTCCCGACAACAAGGTCCTCGCGGTAAGCGCAAGATACGTCGGTGCAAGATCGCCCAATATCGCCGAGTATGCGGCCATTTATCTCGCGGCCAAAAAGGCTCGCACTTGCGAAAGTTCTCATCCGCTCCGACAACCAGCTCGTCGTCAAGCAGCTGGGCGGGCAGTTCGCTGTGAAGAGCGAGAGCCTTAAGAGGCCGCACGCGGAGTGCATTAAAGCTCTTGAGAGTTTCGAGAAGTTTGCGATGCAGGCCATCGCTCGCGACTCAAACAAGGTGGCTCACAGGATGGTGTCAGGGACGATAAAGGATTATATGAGAGAGGAGCGAGAGAGGAAAGAGCCCGCTAAGTCCGAAACGAACGATCATCCTGAGGCTCGCGACCAATGACATGTTGGTCTTGGCAACATGGCACGGGAAACAGCCACCTATTTGCGGCGCGTGCAGCGCGTGCAGCGCTTGCTCGAAGGTGTCCTCGACCGTGGCCTGTGCCTTGCTCACCATTGATGCCGCCTGACAACGACAGTTGGAGCGCGCGGTGAGCGCTGAACGTTCACACATCGAGAAGATCAATCGCGTGGTCTCTGCTATCGACGCAGGCAAAGCGCCATCAGTCCTTTTTCTTTACGGTGAGGAGGAGTTCCTAATTACCGAGGCGAGAGAGCAAATTGCAGAAGCGCTCAGACGCCGGCTGGGCGAGGCGGCGGAGCTCGTCGAGATGCCGGGTGGCGTGGAGGACCTGAAGGCGATACTGAGCGAGCTTCTGAGCAGCTCCTTGTTCTCATCGAGCAAGGTCGTCTTGGTGCGTGACTTTACTGCTGT
>CAZKNE010000519.1:0-1883 GCA_964554005.1 uncultured bacterium
CATGGGTCAACTGTTATTGAACTCACCTACAAAGACGCCGGGGGCCGGCTTGGCATCTGGATGGGGATGAATCTCTACATACCAGCGCGTCGCGGGGTATGATCTGTTGCTAGTTCCCTTTCGCCTTGATGCTCGATCAAGCCCGTCAATATCTGGCAGTCGTTCCTTGAGATGTCTCTCACAGTCGCGGAGCTCACGTTAAATGTTTTTCAGAACCTGACGAACTCGCTCGCGACTGATGCCAAAAGTTTTGCCGACGCTAGTCGGTGCTGATCAAGCGCTTAAACCGGCCAAAATCAGACTTTGCAGTTATCATCTGGTATGTCACGCCGTCTGAGGCAGCGATAAGAGGCCAACAGTGCTCAGGTCATTCGCGAAGCTCCAAGCACGCGTCGCTGAATGTGCCATATAGCGACGGAGTGTCAGGCTCAAAGAAAGCAGCGAAGAAGCAATAATTGCCCAGCGGAAGCCCGGGCGGGATTGTGGTCTCGAGAATTGGCACGTTGTCGTATTTCGCTCCCGCCAATAGAGGTCTGAATGAGTAATACGACTTTAGGTCGAGTCTGAACGCAGGCAGGTAAAGGAACGTACCGTCAGGCAACATTAGGGCAATATAGAGGTCGAGATCGATGTCATTCCCCAAGTTCCTGACAGAGCCCGAGACAAGCAGGTTATCGCCCGGTGAAAAAATTGACCCGTTGGCTGCTATGGTTACACCGAAGCTAAACAGCTCGAAGCTGGCCTTCGAATCATCACTCAAAGCCTCCGTGGAGCCTCGCTGGTAGAGCCTAGCGGTTAACTGGTATTTTCCATACGGGAGTCCCTCGGGCAGGGATATGTCAAGGATGCAGAATTCCTCGTTCTCACACCCGGCCGCAGCAGAGATGGTCATGGGGGTCGATTCGGTTGACAGGCTAGGCAGATAGAGCGACGCTCCGCCCGGGATGACCACATTGACATACAGGTCAGCCTCAAGCTCATCCCCCGGGTTGCTCACATAAACAGACAAGAGGAATTCATCTCCCGGCACGAACTTTGAATCATTGAGCACCAGGTCAATCGAGCACGCGTGTTCTGACATTATCTTGAATGGCGCAATTGCCGGGTAGCATAGTTCATCATAGCTCCCGTGCTCACACAAAGCCGCGTGCCATGAGTAATCCCCTGGCGGAAAGTCAGAAGATAGCGCCTCCTCGAAGAGCAAGTAGTTGTTGAAGGCGGCCCCGCTGGCAAACGGCAAGATGGGTATAGGCGTCGGCTCGGGGCTCAAGCCGGGCCAGAAGAGCCACGACCCATCGGGCATCAACAAGTATATGAACAAATCAGCATCGCACGTATCGCCGGTATTCGAGGCGTTGATCCAAACGGCCTGCGTCCCTCTCGGCATATATTCCGCCCTGTCGGTTCTTAGCCGCAGTGTGAACTCGGGGGCAGCCTCCACTCTCGGGCCGGAGTACTCTCCAGCAGCAGGGCTGGACACTGCTATCCCATTGCTGCTTTCGAACTCGAATCGGAACGTGTGCGTGCCCGCGGCGAGCTTAGTTGTATATCCATAGACGCCGTCATCAGACCTGCCTTCAATTCGTCTCATGGCGCTTCTCTGAGAGCGATCAATGACTAAATGAGACATGCTGGGCGCTCTGCTGGCGGAACCTCTGTATTCAACGCGGAAGGTGAAGTCCGTCTCGAGGCTGCCATAACTGGGCGTGACGCTGGGATTTGAGAGCGTTGGGTCAGAATCTGAGCCCTGGACCGTGAATGTGCCACAATGCGGAGGCGAGGCGTTGCCAGAGGGGTCCCTCGAGGTCGCCTCAAACTCGTAGGTGCCCGGCGCAAGCCCCACGAGCTCTACTTGATGGGTTGTCGTGTGCTCATAGGTTGCT
>CAZKNE010000520.1:0-1866 GCA_964554005.1 uncultured bacterium
TTCGCTGACGCTTGAAGACAAGAATATGTCAGACTCCAACATAGCCAGCCTCACTCCATCTCGAGAAAGTGCCCCACGGAATTCCACGTTTTCATGAATGCCCTTATGCTTCGCAAGCTCTTCTAGCTCCACTCTGAGCTCGCCATCGCCTACAACGATGTATTTAATATTCCGCACAGACTCGGCCAATAAGGCTATTGCCTCTAACGAGTATTGCAGCCCTTTGACCCAATGTAGCCTGGCCACGGTGAGTATCTGAACTGTGACTGTGGAATCGCGCTTCGGACGAGTGCCCTTACCTGTATTGAAGAAACTCGCGTCGATCGCCGGGTAGGAAACAACCACTCCCTGAGGTGGGCAGCCTAATCTCTTGGCTTGTTCAATCAGGAATCTGGATGACGCGAGGAATCGGTCCGCCTCTCGGAACAGGTCATGATAAATTGCCGGGTCCTCTCGCGGTAACATAGTGACATCGTATCCCAGAAGAGAAACAAACAAGCGCTTACAGAGCAGATGTTTATACGGCACGATGGACAAAGCCGCATGTGCAAAATGGACATGGATGATATCCGCCCCAAACAGGGCAAGAGGCATGAGGACGTAGAGCCTCCCAGTGAACCGCCTCAATCCCAGCTTCATGCGCCACAGACCCGCTGCAAATCTAACTGTTCGGATCGGATGTGCGAGAAGAGAAAACAGAACCTGCTTGAGCAACACGTAAGCCCTGACCAGAAGGTCTTGTTCTGGGAGACCTCGCATGTAGATCACGGGGATCCGGGACCAAACTGGGTCTGAGAGCCAGTTTCTGGGCAGCTTCCCTTTTCCTCTTGCGCAGACAACGACGGAATGGCCAGCCTTTGCCACCCACTCAATCCGGTCATTGATAAACGGGCTGAGTTCAGGAAAGCTGCGAGTGAAATGCACGATTCTCAGTGGTCTTCGTCCGTGCCTGCCGCGTGCTTCTGATTCTATCTCGGAGGAGACAGTTTCTTGCGTTGTGCTGGGAGCTTGTTGTTCTTTCACAGGCTGTCCTCTTCATGAGAAAGCGTCTTCGGTGTTTCCACCCTCTGCTGCGCCGCCCATAGCCTCTGATATGTGCGGCTGGTCTTCAGGAGCTCATCGTGGGGGGCGAAGGCCTCGATGGTGCCGTCAGCCAAGACCGCGATCTTGTCGGCCTTGCGCAGCGTGGAGAGGCGATGCGCGACGACGAGCGTGGTTCTGCTCTCCATGAGTTTGTCCAGCGCCTCCTGCACAAGCGTCTCCGTGATAGAATCAAGGGCGCTGGTCGCCTCGTCTAAAAGGAGTATCGGGGCATTTTTGAGGACTGCTCTGGCGATGTTGATGCGCTGCTTCTGGCCGACCGATACGCCGGTTCCGCCGGCGCCGATGACCGTCTCATATTTCTCTGGCCACAACATTATGTCGTCGTGAATGTTCGCCGCCCTGGCCGCCTCGATAACCTCACGTTCCGTGGCATTTGGCCTTCCGTATCGGATGTTCTCCAGAATCGACACGTTGAACAGAAACGGCTCCTGCGTAACGATTGCGATGTTATCCATCAGGTCTGCGAGCTTTACTTTCCGTATGTCATTGTTATCAAACAAGACGCTTCCCTGTTTAGGGTCGTAGAATCGGACGGCAAGGTTTAATAATGTCGTCTTGCCGACGCCCGAGGCGCCGACCACGCCGATGGTCTCGCCGGCTCGGATGCTGAGGTTGACGTTCTTGAGCACTGGTGCCGCCGAGTCGTAGGAATAAGAGACGTCATCGAACTTGATCTCGTGAGGCGCAGTCTTGAGAGGCAGGGCGTCCTTGCCGTCCTTGATCTCTGGCTCTGTCGCGAGGAACTCCTCGACGCGATCGAGG
>CAZKNE010000521.1:0-1866 GCA_964554005.1 uncultured bacterium
GGCGAATGAGGGCTGGCCGATCTGGGTTGACTTCTATGCGGGATTCGTTGCGGCTGACGGGACGGTGTTTTACATCACGCCGGACGGCCTTGGAACTGACTTCACGGCCTACGCGATCGACGTTCTGCTGGACGATGGGCTTCATTTCGGCCCCGCCTCGGTCTTTGAGTTCACTCTGAACGAGCACGTTCCGCCCGGCGACTACCTCTTCGCCGCCGCGCTCAGCCGTGCCCGCGAGCCTTTTCGCCCCGTCGGCCCGATCGCAATGTCGAGCTTTCGGATCATGTAGGGGCGAATTGCATTCGCCCGCACTCGCGATTCATGGTTCGAGCATTGAAATTGTAGGCGAGGCGGAGAGCCTCCGCTGCCTTACCCTGGGGCGTGGGTGGCAAGGCCACACCATTACCCTGGGCAGAGGCTGCGTTTCTGCCGGACAAGTTGAAGGCGAGCTCGGCACGTGCGAGCCGACCGGGGCCGCCCGGAGGTAAAAGAAGATACGGGAGCGGAGGCTCTCCGCCGAGTGCCGTGGGCACTCCGCTGTCTAGGACTTGGGTGCGGGCACCAAGCGCCTCGTTACCTTTCCGACCAGGCTGTGTATTCCGGCCGTTGTTATCTTGACCAGCACGAGCTCGCCGACCTCGCAGCTGTCGTGTGGAAGATTGACAACGACATTCTGAGGGCAACGCCCGCAGGGGACGGCTCGGTCCTTCCTGCTGGTGCCGTCCACCAACACTTCTAGAGCCTTACCGACTAGGCGGCGCAGGCTATCGATGTTGTTTTGGCGCTCCAGCGCTAGCAGTCTTCTGAAGCGCCGTTTGACAACGTCTCTCGGGACCTCGTTCTCGAGACTGGCGGCCTTCGTAAGCGGCCTTGAGGAGTAAATGAAGCTATAGATGTTGTCGAACTTGGCGAGGCGCACTACCTCAAGCGTGTCCCCGAAGTCGGCCTCGCTCTCGCCTGGGAAGCCGACCATGATGTCGGTGGAGATGAACGAGCCATCAATGTGCTCGCGGAGCCAGGCGACCTTCTCGAGGTATTCTGTCCTCGTGTAGCCTCGGTTCATGCGTCGCAATATGCGGTCAGAGCCGGATTGAAGCGGCATCGAGATGTAGGGGACAAGTGGCGGCTGCGCCATGAGCTTGACCGTCTCAAGGGTGAGGTCTTTTGGATGCGTTGTAATGAATCGAAGGCGCCTCAGGCCGTCGGTCTGGGCGAGGCGCTCGAGCAACTTGGTGAAGTTCCAGCGGCCATGCGAGTAGTTGTTGACGTTTTGGCCGAGGAGGCAGATGTCGAGGTAGCCAGATTGGACGAGCTGGCTCACTTCGTTGATGATATTTTCTGGGTTTCGGTGCCAAATTGGTCCTCTAACGTATGGGACAATGCAGTAGGTGCAGAAATTGCTGCATCCTCTCGACACTGTGACGTAGGCGCTGCGCTTGCCTGTTCGTCGGATGATGGAGGGGTCGTAATCGTAATCCGATCGCTCCGATTCAAGGGCGACTATGCCGCGCTCGCCGGCGAGCAGTCTGTCGATAACTTCGCCGAGGCGCGGCAGGGCACGTGCGCCAATAACGAAATCAGCGTTGAAGGGGGCCTCGAGCAGCTTTCCCTTCATTTGCTGAGCGACGCATCCCATGATGCCGACCAGCCTGGTTGAGCGGGTAGCGTTGTTGGCCCGGGGAAGGCTGCGGAGAGTGGTGGTGGCTCTGTTCTGTGCCTTTGCCCTTACTGAGCATGAATTCACAAGCAGTAGATCGGCGGATTCGAGCGTTTGTGCTGGGGTGAATCCAGCGGCCTGGAGATGGCCGGCCGCGACCTCGCTGTCGAGCTTGTTCATTTGACAGCCGAATGTGAGAATCGAGTATG
>CAZKNE010000522.1:0-1855 GCA_964554005.1 uncultured bacterium
GTCGATTTGATATCAACCCCGGGCGCGGCCAAGTCAATGGCGTGGCCCGGAGAATCGACGGGATAGTCCGGAGGCGACCATGTATAGCCAGTAGCAGCGCTGAAGTTGCTTAATGATGCAAACGAATCATCAGCTCCCCAATACGTGGCGCTACCAAATCCACCAGGCATCCCGTCAGTATCAACCATACCCGAGACAGTCGATACTTCAGGGTAAGCCGCAGGAATGAAGTCGTCATCGGTCTCAAATATCCCGTCGTAACCATAGACATCTTGGCTGTCATTGCCAGCGGCCACGGCGTAGAAAATCCCCGCAGCAACGCTGTTTTGCAGTGCGAGGCGAAGAGCATCACTCATTCCGATTGACCTGATGCTCATATTGGCAACATCGATCTCAGTGGCATGGCTTGTTACCCACTCTATGCCAGCAATGACGCCAGAGGTTGTTCCAAAGCCCATTGCATCCAGCACCTTTGCCGACCAGAGCCTAGCGCCAGGGGCTACGCCTACTACGCCGATGCTATTATCGATAGCAGCCGCTATCCCCGCGACGTGGGTGCCATGGCCGTAATCATCATTGCCACCCGCTTCTCCTGAGCCGGTCGCAGTGAAACCTCTGTAAAAATTGAGGTCCGGGTGTGTGTTGTCAACTCCGGAATCAATAATGGCAATATCTATATCCACCCGGTCATCATTGCCATCGATATTAGCCGTATCGTTCAAATCGGCATCGATGCGATCGATCCCCGTAGGAATGACTTGCAGGGGTTGAGGTTGTGTTTGCTCTTCCCCCCGTATCGCCTGGAAAATTAGGTCAGGTTCCACGAAACGAACACGGGGGTCTGAGTTTAGAGCGTCCAGTTCCTGGCTGGGAATCTCTGCGGAGAACCCCTTCAGCACGACCTGATAGACGTAGCCCAAAGTGAACCCGTGCCGAGCTGATAGCTGTTGAGCTACCGCCGCTGGGGCGGCCACGTCGTCATTGAAAACAACGATAAACTGACCCGGAATGACTTGATCGCCCCTTCCATCGGCTTCAAGCGAATGATAAGCCTGAACCACAACCACAACCGCCAAAACAAACGTAATGATCACACAAAACTTCTGCATCGCTAACCTCCCTTTTTGACACAAACTAGTGTCAGCGGCGCCGGTAGGCAGTCTGTCTAAGGGTGTCGGTGACATTAGACATCTTTGGCTGGCGACGAAACAAGCCGCCGCCTCGCCGTTTGCCCTTACATGCTTAGTCTCTGCTGCGCCTCATTCTTAGGGCATCACTTCTTTCGATATTACCTTCGTTTCTCGAGATTCTTAGCCCATTCTACATCGAAGCTCTTGAGCGGGCAGCACTTCGGCGAGCAGTGAACTTGAGAATCAGCGAGCGCGCATCAGGAAACTTTGAAACGTCAAATGAGCTAGTAGCTAGATGAGCCTGCTGTCCGTTGCCCGTACCTAGACCTCTGCTCGCGCAAAACTCCTATTTTGACAAAGCAAAGCATAGTTTCCCGCTCTTGTCAAGCTCTTTTTGTTTTGGGGAAACTCCTGTTCGGGCAAGGTCGGTTTGGCAGACCTCTCAGGGCAGCCGAGCTGTCCCGCTCGTGTATTTTAAGAGGAATGGTGCGGGAGAATCTCAGCTAAAGACCGCCTCAAGAGGCCGAAAACCTGCTTGCACGATTCAGAGCTTGCTTGACGAGGCCGTGCCCCAACCCTATAATCGGTCTCAATCAATGTGAGGCGACGGTTGGCTAGTTTTTGGGGAGAGTTGTGGGATTCTGGGTTCAAGCTGCGTGAGAGTCCTTATGAACAGATTTGGCCTATGGGCAATTTTTGTCGCTATTGTGTTGGCCGCATCTCCT
>CAZKNE010000523.1:0-1402 GCA_964554005.1 uncultured bacterium
TTCATAGCGCCCAGCTTCTCGAACAAAAACTCAAAGCGTGCCTGCAGCTCCTCACAAATCGCATCTCTCGCTGACCTGTTTATGCTCCATATCTTCTTCTTGAACGGGCCAAACCCTTTCTTACGCGTCTTGTAGATAAACTGCTCGTCGGTCTGGTCGGCCTTCCGCTCGTTTGTCAGATTCTCATGTATCCATGCATATATCTTGTTTCTCAACTCGCTCGGGAATGCTTCATGGTCGTAGATAACGTTTTGAAAACCCGTCGCGAGGTGAATCTCTGCCGCCTCCGCCTCCCGGAACTTGTGGAACAGCTCGTCCGGCAGCGTCGAGGCGCCGTGTTGAACCGCTCCCGCCAGCCCGTAGCTCTCCCTTGCTATTGCGGAAAGGTTCTCCAGCGTGTCAAAATCAAGGGCCACGTCTGAGACACTTCCATCGGGAAGCGGAATCCCGCCGTGCGTTGTCCCAGTCTGGATCGCGATCTTACTAATCCCTATAAGGTCATTCCCTCTCTTGGCCAGCTCTTCCTGAAAACCCTCCATGTAGGCGGAAAGCTCTTCCGGAGTGCTGTTCTTGCCGCCTACCTCGCCAATCTCTCCACCAAGAGAGATCGTCACGCCCGCCGGCTCCTTGCTGCGAACATAGGCACACAACTCGGCAGCGAGACTGAAGTTGTCTCGCTGCTGCTCGAAAACTGTCTCCTTGGATAGATCAACGAGAGTCGATGTATCCAGATCGATATTGAAGAAGCCGCCAGCGATCGCCTCATCGATAAGGTCCTTGATCAACTGAACCTCTCGCTCCGGATGGGCTCGATAGGCCTTCGCTTTAACCTGGAAATGGTCGCCTTGCACAAACAGTGGACCCTTGAAGCCCTCCTTGATGCCCGCGGCGGCGATAACGGCCGTATATTCCATCGGACGCTGATGCGTGTAGCCCATCTCCGACTTCGCTATCTCGAAAATCATCGCCCCAACTTTGAGCTTCTTTCTGGCGCGGAATATAGCTCGCGCAACATCATAGGTCATGCTACGAATGTTGATGGCAGGAACGATTACGCCCGAGTACTCCTCACGGCCGCGCGACTCATAAAGCTCCTGAATGGAGGCTAGCCACAGACCGAGCCGATTGGCGGTCTTTATTATCACCCATCTAGCAGCATCCCTTGTGGCCTGGCTCTCTGCGAGCGCCGCGGTGCTGGCAAGCTCGTCAATCAGCTCGGCCCTGAGCCGCTCCGGGTCAAGCACTTTGAGTCCATCCTCTATTTCGATGATATTTCTCAGCTCATCCTTGAGATTAGCAAGACCTTCATAGCCCATGGGCGTTACCTCCCGCCTCATTTTTCGATTCCCAACGACACGGATTGTAATTATAGCATTATCATTAGCGAAGATTGTGAAGCATG
>CAZKNE010000523.1:1412-1851 GCA_964554005.1 uncultured bacterium
CGAGAGCCGCAACAATTGCGCAGACATCACTCAGTTTGGATACATCTTGTGTTAGGTGATACTTCGTTGCCAAATCTTGTTCCTTCAACTGCTATTTGTGTTGACATTCACTCACCGTATCCTATAATCTTCTATGAGAATCCCTAAGAACTGAATGTTTTCTCCTATCAGACAGAAGACTACAAGTCAAGATGAACTTGGAGGGAGGTGATGATAAATGAACAAGCACAAGGGATTTATAGCGGTCAACGTCGCAACGGGCGAGGCGCTCAATGTCTATAATTATCTGAAGAAGCGTCCAGAGGTTACGTCGATTTTCCTCGTTGCAGGAATGTATGACCTGATGATCGTGGCTGAGACAGATACTTCTGAGAACTTTGCGGATTTTGTTGTCCAGGAGATTCAGAAGACAAAGGGCGTTACGCATACTATGACCTGC
>CAZKNE010000524.1:0-1813 GCA_964554005.1 uncultured bacterium
GTCCCGCTCCTGCCGAGAGACAATAGCGCATCAAGCGACTGCCGCCCAAAAGGCTCCAACTCAGCTGTGCCCTGTATCTCAACGAACTTACCCGTATCTGTCATAACTATATTCATATCGACGGCTGCGGCCGAATCCTCCGAGTAATCGAGGTCCAAAAGAAACTCGTCTCGAACAATCCCAACGCTCGTCGCGGCCACGAAACCTCTCAGGCAGGGAAGGCCCTGCTCCAAACCACCAAGCCAAGTCAACGCATCGCACAACGCCACAAAGGAGCCGGTCACCGAGGCCGTTCTGGTCCCGCCGTCCGCCTGAATCACGTCGCAATCCATCCATATCGTCCGGTCCTTGATCAGACTCAGGTCCACAATCGCACGCAGAGACCGACCGATCAGCCTCTGTATCTCTTGTGTACGCCCCGATGGCCGACCCCGGGCCGCCTCCCTCACAATCCGCTTGGGTGATGAACGAGGCAACATGCCATACTCGCTCGTTATCCAGCCCTGACCCTTGCCGCGAAGCCACTGGGGCACATCATCCCTGACCGTGGCTGTGCATAGGACCTTTGTGTCGCCCAGCGTAACGAGCGCGGAGCCCTCAGCGAACTTCGCAAATCCTCGCTCAATCAGGATAGGCCGAAGCTCGTCATTTTTCCTACCATTTGCTCTCAATCAACAAACCTCCAAATCGATGCCGCTTTCGAATCAACGAACGTTCTCGATCTACCTACGATAAGTCCAGCTCTCTAACGAGTATTTGTCCCGGGCAAGCCTCTCCGCAAGCTTCTGCTCGCCCTCATTCATGTCTGACCACTCCATACTAGTTCCGAGACAGCTGGCGAAGCCCTTCGCAATCGCCTGCCTCACCTCTTCATAGTCAAGCCGGCGACCGACCGCCTCCTCTAGACAGACGGGCCCCTGAACGGCGCTCTGCCCGCCCAAAACGCCATCGAGGTGCATCACGCTTCGCGCAAGGGCCATGTCGATGCGCAGTGGAATGGAGCCATGCTGCACAAAGGCCCCGTCGCCCCTCTTCTGGGCGCTGCCGATCAGCTTCCGACCCCCGACCAGTATCTCATACGCAGATGTCATCATAAAACAAGCGGGCGAGTCGCTCCTGCCGCTTGTTCCTCGGCCGGTTACGACCTCGAGCCTGTTACGGTCAAGGCCAAGTGCCTCGCACCCCGCAGAAAGACAGTCTGCGATCGCGCGGTAAGAATCAAGCAGCTGCCCGGCGAACGGGCCTCTTCGGCTAGACGCAACCACGCAATACGTTACCTCCTGATCATGTAGAACCGCTCGGCCACCGGTTATCCTCCGAACGACATCAACGCCCATCTTCTCGCACGACTCTTTTCTGATCGCATCATTTGCCTTCTGAAAATATCCCAAAGAGATACAAGGCCTGTTCCAGCCGTAAAGCCTGAGAACCGGCTCCTCGCTCGCGGAATCGAAGTTCACAAAGAGCGACTCGTCCGCAGCCATGTTGAGCGAGGCGGGAAATGCCCCCGATTCGATTGCTCGCAAGATGGTGACTCTCCAAATTATTTTCGATTGATGCCCGTAGGCCCGAGCGACAACCGCCCCGCTGGCCTTATCCTCGTGCGGACTAGTTTAGGTCTTTGCCTTTTGAACGCAATCGCTGGAAGGCAACGTATCCCAGAAAGAGGCCTACTAGCAAGATAACGAGCCCAAACCACAAGTAAGGCGTCATCAGAAACATGACGGTGCAACAGACCAGGACAAACACGCCAGTCAGAAGCGGCGCGAAGCCCCAGCGCCTCCACAGGGACCCAATTTTACAGACAAACGAG
>CAZKNE010000525.1:0-1812 GCA_964554005.1 uncultured bacterium
GGCTCAGCAGAGGATCATGAGGCTGATAGTACTTGTATCTGTCTATTGCTACAGCCAGCAAATGAAATTCGCCGATAAATGAGCTTTCTTCAATCCTGACTCCTTTCAAAGCCTTATGCAGCAATTATACACAGGTTGGGTGCAAACATGACCTGGGCAGTTCACAGGAAAAGGGATACCATGTCAACATGAACAAGAGCGGGGTAACACAAGGCCAATGACTTTGCACCTACGAATTAGGCAGACTGAGAAACGAAGAGTAGCAGGCTAGAAAGCCCGCCCTACACTCGTCTTTACGGCGACTCCTGGGCCGGGTCGCTATTTTCTGTCGAGCATGTAGTAGATGGGATTCTGCGCTCTGCCGTTGATCCGGACCTCGTAGTGCAGGTGAGGCCCTGTGCTTCGCCCCGTGGAGCCAACCTGCGCGATGACATCGCCCCGCTCGAGCCGGTCGCCGCGCTGCCGAATTGCCTTCGAGCAGTGGGCGTACCACGTTGAGAAACCGTTCCCATGATCGACCTCAACAGCATAGCCCCAGTCCGAATACCACTTGACTCTCGAGACTACGCCATCCGCTGTAGCGTGAATAGCCGTGCCTACCGGGCAAGCGATATCGACGCCATGATGGAATGCCTTTCGATGAGTGAATGGGTCCCGCCTGTACCCATAGCCAGACGACAGCCACCCGCCATCAATCGGCGTTATCGATGGAATCGAGGCTAGGAGTTTCTTGTGCTCGTTAAGGTATGACATGAGCAGGTCCGCCCGTGCGCCCTGGCGGTCCAGGTTCGCCTCGAGCATGCCCAGCTCGTCCGAGAGCTCCCCCAAAAGCTCTTTCTGCTTGCCATTGTAGTAGCGCGAGAAAGCGTCCGAATGCCGACCGCTGTCTGGCCCACCAACAGCTAACTCGCCGTCCAGACCGATCATCGTCTCGATCTGGCCAGCCTTAGCGTCAACCTTCAAGACCCGCCTCTTCATCCGGTCCACATCGCCCAAAAGCTGCGCCATCTGCCTGGAAGATACACCTTCCGCCTTCAGTCGAGCAACCTGCGACTCAACTTGCGCGATCCGCGCCCTCGCAAGCAGCTGCGCCCTGACAAGCAGCCCAACGCCCGCTATGGCTGCCAACAGGCAGGCCAGAACCAATAGTATCCACCCGCGCCTGAGAAGAACGGTCCGGACACGGGACCTGGCATCCGGAATTATCATTACCGTGTAAAAGCGGCTACGCACTATCCAGGGTCTCCATCAGAGCAAACGTCCTTACTTCATAAAGACATTTTCAAATAACACACACAACCGTTGAAATGTGCCCGCCTACGCAGAAGAGCACAATATATAGGCTGCGTTCGCAGGCTTCGGGCAAGCGAGTCTAACTAATCTGTAACCAGAAGTCAAGCTTTCAGCCCGATAGTAACATTCCACCTATCATTTCGTATCGAACTGAACCGAAGCTTAATACTAGAACGCGCCGCTTACTCAGCAGAATGGCGCCAGATGCTCACATTCCAGAAAGATCGTAATCCAACAGTTCAATGTAGCCGCCACCCACGAACGGCGCATCCAGGTCCCCAGTAACGAGCCCAACATCCTTGGCGAACCACACGTTACCATCGATCAATCCAAACATCGCACTGATGCTCAAACGCCAACAGTCGTCGAAATCCCCAGCCGGCACGCTAACGCTGTCCTTCCCCTCTACCCTGACCGTCGCTGATACGGGAAGGCCCTCGAAGCTGAACCAAATCGTCCACTCATCACCCTCCTCTGGCTCGGCCGGCAGGAGAAGTTGGTCGCTATCAAACATCGAAT
>CAZKNE010000526.1:0-1788 GCA_964554005.1 uncultured bacterium
CGGCGGCACGGAGGCCCTGCCGCACGTGGGTCCACTGGCCGAGCAGGTCCCAGTAGTGCGCGACAACGAAAGGGAGTGGGGCGGAGGTCGTAAGCGACTGCGGCAGCCGGGCTAGGTTCTTGGAGAGAATAACCGTGGCCGCCTCGTCGTACCAAAACGAGAGGTGCCCGAGATGATACAGCCTGAGGGCGGCTGCGATGAGCGTGATTAGCAAGAGCGGCAAGCGAGCATTCGTTGGCATCTTGGCGTCGGCGCTGGACGCGGCGCGCGCTGGACGCGGCAGCGGTCTCAAGATGGCGGACCCGCGGCGGAATACTCTGACTGGCAGCAGCCGGCACAGGCGGGGAAGATGCCCGCGTCCTTGAGCATCTGGCGAAACCGCATCATTTTGGGGGCAGTCCAAAGCTCCTTCAGGCTGCTCTCGCGCAAATTGCCCACCCACTGGTTGAAGCAGATGAGAACATCTCCGTAGGCGGAGATAAATACCTTCGACCAGGGCATATAGCACACGTAACGGGCGAGATTGAGACGTCCCTTGTGGAAATCGACAAGCTCTTGCCGGGGGATGCCCTGGGGCGAGAGCCGCAGCTGCACCGGGGACGAAGCCGCCCGTTCCTCGAGCGAACGCAGCGTCGAATCGAGCAGCTCTTCGTCCAGCTTCTCCGGAACGGCCGGCGTGTTTGCCCACGCCCGTATCCTGTCAACGTCCTCGAGCCGGGCCAAGCGGCAGTAGAAGTCCAGGGCGCTGTTCATCGTGAGCAGGTTGCAGATGTCGGCGCCGAGCTCATTTGCGAGGTCAAACATGTGGCCGAGATGGGGCAGAGTCTTGTGCGTTATGACCGTCTTGAGGTTGATCAGCGGGTATCTCTTCCCCATCCTGTCACGGTAGTAACGAAGCATCTCTAGCGTCCTTATGGCCTTCGCATAAGAGCCCCTTGTGCCGGTTATTCCGTCGTGCAGAGCCTCGTCGCCGTGAACGGATACCCCAACGAGGACAAGTCCCTTCCGGCCTAGTGCGCCCGCGCCGAGCTGCACCAGCCTCCTCGCCTTGTCCTCGTCCACCAAAGTCCCGTTAGTGATGACGTGCGTCGGGTTGCGGGACGAGGCGGCCGTCAGAATGTCCATGATGTCATGTCGCACGAACGGCTCGCCACCGCTGAATGACAGAAGCGAGTATCTCGGGACCTGCTGGATGATGCCCCTGATCTCGTCAGGGCTCAGCTCAACGAGTGTCTTCACGGCCTTGAGATTCTGCTCGAAAAAGTCAGTGAACTGACACATCTCGCATCTCAGGTTGCAGCGATAAGTAACCTCAAAAAATGCCTGAAGCGGCGGGAATGCCTTCTTCGGCGAGAGGTAGTATGGAATTTTGGCGTTTAGCCCTATTAGCTTACGATATAGGTCCGAGTAGCTCTTGATCTTCATGATATGAGGGTTACAGCGCCAATGACAGCCCGGGCCACGGTCACTCGAACAACTTACTGTTGTTGCCTACCCGTGCTTTTTTGGCCTTTGGGGCTTTCTTGAAAGTAACGTTCGTTCGTCTGAGCGGGGGGCAATCAATGCCACGTCCACGCATCAGGTCCTCAACGGTGAGTATCTGGATGCGGGGATAGCGCTTCTGCCAGGTTGGCGACTCGTAAAAGCCAGCACTCAGCGCCTCGTCCGTCATGCCCTTGGTGGGCCGCAACATCGTGATCAGCACGCCGATTTGGGCGCCCTCTCGCTCAATCACGCCGCGCAGGTCCCGGATATGAGATACGCTGACGTGGCCGGACTTCACAGATA
>CAZKNE010000527.1:0-1781 GCA_964554005.1 uncultured bacterium
TTATGCGCTCGACGTGCTCGCCGCGATTCTTGGGAACGGCAGGAGCGCGCGGCTGGTGCAGAGCATCAAGCATAAGCAGTGCTTGGTTCAGGACATAACAGTTACGTCCTGGACGCCGCACTTCGGCATAGGTGGGTTCTTCATACGAGCCGCGCTACCTGATGATAACATCGACAAGACAGTTGCCGCCGTGCATGAGCAGCTGGAGGCGCTGAAGAAGAGTCCCGTGCCCGAGTCCGAGCTCAACAAGGCCAAAAAACTGATAAAAAGCGATTATCTGCTTGGCGTTGAGACCATGGAGCAAAAGGCAAGACTTCTGGCGTCCGATCTCCTTGCTACCGGCGAGGTAGGCTTCAGCTATGGGTATCTGGACGGGATAGCGGCCGTGTCCGCGGACCAGATTATGGCTGTCGCTCGGAAGTATCTGAACCAGAACCAGCTCAGTGTCGTCGCGGTTGTGCCCAAGGGCAAGGGCGAGTCCGGGGCCAAGCCCGAGAGCAAGAGAAAAGCAAAGGAACATCGCATCGAGAGGTCCACACTTCCTAACGGGCCTCGGCTGTTGACCCTGGAGGGCGAGACGACCTCTACTGTCTCGATCGACGCCTATTTTCTCGGTGGAACGAGATATGAGACGCCTGAAACCAATGGAGTCGCCAACCTCATGGCGCAGCTTTTGCT
This sequence comes from uncultured bacterium, assembly GCA_964554005.1. Taxonomy (GTDB): domain Bacteria; phylum B130-G9; class B130-G9; order B130-G9; family B130-G9; genus B130-G9. The sequence continues at coordinate 679 of CAZKNE010000527.1, forward strand.
CAGGGGCACGAAGTCGAGGACAGCGGACGAGCTCGCCCTTGCCATCGATGCTTTGGGTGGAAAGGTCTCCGCATCATCCGACATGAACACGTCCCACGTCTCGCTTGAGGTTCTTCAGGATGACCTGGAGGAGGCGCTTGGGATTGTGGCAGACATCATTCTGCATCCCAGATTCGACGAGGAGGAGTTCAAGCGCCAGCAGAAGAACGCCTTGGCCATAATCGAGCGTCGGGCCGACTACTGGTTCGTTAAGCCTAGCCAGGTGATGCTCTCCAATCTCTATCGCGCTCATCCTTATAGGATGAGCAAGTATGGCACGCTAAAGAGCGTTGCGAAGCTTACCGTAGATGACGTTTGGGAGTACTACGAGGCCTATGTGAAACCTGACAACGTTGTCTTGGCGGTATTTGGTGTGGCCAGCAACGAGTATGCGAGCTCGCTCGTCAAGAAGTTTTTTGCCGAGTTCTCAGGCAGAACGATTCGGCCAAAGATAGCGCTTGACCCGCCGCTTGAGAAGAACGTGGAGGTCATTGAGATGACGGGGTGGAAACAGGCGGTGCTGTTTTACGGCTTCAGGTCCTGTGCGGTCTCCGACGACGACAAATACGCTCTTGACGTGCTGGATGCGGTTCTTTCCGGGGCGTATTCCCCTGGCGGGAGGCTGCACGCTAGGCTTCGGAATGCCAAGCTGGTCTATCTCGTGCACGCATACAACCGGCTCGGGGTGGATCCGGGCTGGTTCTCGGTTTACGCCTCGTGTCTGCCTAAGAATCTCAAGCGCGTGCAGAAGGCAATTGCGGAGGAGATAATCAGAACCGTCAAAGAGCCCGTTGGCGACGAGGAGCTCAGGATAGCGAAGGGGATGTGCATCGCTAACGAGCAAGTGCACCGCCTACAGACCTCATCGCAGCAGGCCGCGGCAGCTTGCCTGGGCGAGCTTTACGGGCTTGGTTACGATTCGTTCCTCGAGTATGGGAAGAAGATCGATGCCGTTACGGCCTCGGATGTCTTATTGGTGGCGAGGAAGTATTTCATTCACTATGTTCAAGTAATGGGCACCCCACGTTCTGATTCACAGAAACATTAGAGCTTATGATTTGCGC
>CAZKNE010000528.1:0-1777 GCA_964554005.1 uncultured bacterium
CGAAAACCTGGTCGATGAAGATATCCGTCTTGACGGACTCTAAAAATTCCTCGGTGCCGGACAGGCCAAAACTGAGGCCATCGCCTATGACGTCCCCGGACTTGCCAACGACGGCAAGGCTCTCATCCCCCGATCTCGTGCCGCCGACCTCGCAGTGGAAAGTGTCCTGGAAGAATGTCCCAGCCTCATTATACATGTTGTAGTATGACCCGACCGACTGGCCCATCAAGAGAACGTTCGCGCCGAGCTGCATCGCATCTGCCACCGCAACAGGTCTATATGCCAAATACGGGTAGTGGGACATGTAGTATGGGTTGTACTTGGAATCAAAAATCACCAGGCCACCGGCGTATTTGCTGAGCGTTGACTTGCCCGGAAGCTGCCTGATCTCGGTCTCCCACACGTCAGCCAAAAGGCCCTTCTGTGCAAGTGCGTCCATTGTCTTATGTCTCATGCCCTCGGCGTCAGCGAAATCGTCCGCAACGAAGAGGACGTTAGACTCTTGTGTGAACTTCGTCGGGCCAAACGCACACGCGTTTCTCTTGGTGCCCTCATTGCCGTTGGCGTCTTCGGCCGTGATGTCAAGAAAAACATCCTCGTTCGCCGGCATCGCCCCGTAGCCTATGTACATGTCTTGCGTGTAGCGCATAAACAGGACACTGCCCAGCTGGTCCCCGGCCCTGTTGTGCAACTCGCCGCCGATCGATATGATTCTCCCCGGCTCGATCACGAGCGCCACGACGTAGAACGAGCTCCCTTGGTTCACCAGCGTTGGTGACCCTTCGGAGTATGCGACCCAGGGCGGCGTCTCGTCCTTGCCGGTGACGGTTACGGGGAAGCTGCCAGTCCATGTCCGGCCGCCCTGCTCCAAAAGATCGTAATCCACGTCATATTCGTAGCCGTCTGGGGTGTCAGATTCCAGTATCTCGATGATGTTATCCTTGCTCTTAGAAGCCTCTATCGTCTGACCAGGCTCAATGTCGCCGTACGATGCGATGTTGCTGTAGATCTGCGTCTGATAGCCGCCCCTGGCGTTCACGTATGGGCTTCTCACAAATGTCCTTATTTGAACGTTTGATGCAGTCGCATTGCCGGTATTGGACAGCGTTGGCAGGAGAACGATCATCTCGCCCGGGTTCGCTTTCTGGTCCCCATTCCCAACATAATCATATATCTCATGCTTCACAATCGTAACATCCGGACTGCTCCCAAGCGTCATCCTGAGTGCGCCAGCGAAAATGAGATCATCCACATCAAACCCTATCTTCACCTCAAACTCCAAAGCGCCCTCCGCCGGGCAGTCAGGAGCGATTGTGAAGCGGAAAGGCGAGTCGCACTGAACCTTGTCATATCCCTGAACTGTCGGGAGCTGTGTGAGACCATCAGTTACCTCGATAAACGGCGAGTCGGACTGAAGCGCGATGAACGACGAGGAGACCATATCACCAGTCAGATTCCTCACCTGCACGGTGAGGTCGAGAGTCTCGCCTGGGTCAGCGACGCCGTCGCCGTTGCCCTCAACCTCGCTGATTGACCAGCTGGCGATGGCAACGTTTGAAATGCCCCTCTTGGAGAAAATCTCGACGATGCTGTTTCGGTGCTCAGAACCGAACCACTCCTCATCCGCGTCGAGGGCAGCGTCCCTTGCATCCAGGAAGGATGGCGTCGAGCTGCCATAGTAATAGAGCGTGCCCAGGGCGATCCTGTCTGCCACATCCGGCCCATACTTCTTGCGGATGTCCCAAAGCGCACCAGACCATATCTGCCCGTCGTGATG
>CAZKNE010000529.1:0-1777 GCA_964554005.1 uncultured bacterium
CGGCGTCATCTTTTTTCCCATTCGGCCAGCAAGCAGAAGCGCAATCCTGTCCTTAAACCGCAATTTGATGCCCCTATCTTTGTTGATTAGAAATCGCGCACAGCCTATACTGTTCACGCCGCACCCCGCAACCTTCGACTTCTCGTGGAGTGGATTCTCGCGGAGCGGCCTCATGTTGAGGTTGGCCAGGGAGACGTCCTCGTGGTGCAGCCGAGGTTTTCCGGGCGTTTGCCTTGAAAACACGGACATCGTGGGTCAGGGCGACTTCTGCCGCACTAAGATGCAGCTCGCCGCTGTCCAGTGGGATTTGACAAAGGGCAGCCTATGCAGGTAGGCTTTGCCCATCAAAAGACCTTAGAGGGAGACAGATGGAAGTTGTAACAGCCGCTGAGATGCGAGCGCTCGACCGTGAGGCGATCGAGGTTCTAGGCATCCCGGGGCCGGTCTTGATGGAGAACGCCGGCAGGAGCGTTGTTGAGCACCTGAAGCGGCGTGTCGGGGACATTAGCACGAGGCAGGTCGTCGTCTTGTGCGGCAAAGGCAACAACGGGGGCGACGGCTTCGTTGTGAGCCGCTGGCTCAATGGGATGGGCGTCCCGACGAGGACAATCGTTCTGGCGAATCTGGACGATATCAAGGGTGATGCGAGGCTGAACCTCGAGGTCCTTCGTCGCATCGGTGTCTCGGTTGATTTTGCCCCTGGTCTGGCGAGTTTTCGTAAGTTCGCTGACGCACTCTTCTCCTGCGATATTATTGTGGATGCGATGTTGGGGACCGGGCTTAGGCGTGGCGCTTCTGGCATCTTTGGGGAGGTTATCGAGATGGTCAACGGGATGCCGGGCTACGTGGTCTCGGTTGATATGCCTTCAGGGCTCTCGTCCGACACTCCGCAACTGCTGGGGAGCGTGATCAGGGCGGCGGCCACCGTAACCTTCGGGCTGCCCAAGATCGGCCAGCTGCTCTATCCGGGTGCCGAGTTTGTCGGCGAGCTCGTCGTTGCAGACATCGGCATCCCGCCCGAGACCGTCGCCAAGAGCAACGTTAAGACCTATCGCATGGACGCGGATGAGCTCGACCTGGGCATATTCCTGCGCAAGCCAGATACACACAAGGGAACGTTCGGCCATGTCCTGATCGTTGGCGGCTCGAACGGCAAGACCGGCGCGGTCGCGCTCGCAGCTGAGGCCGCGATGAGGGCTGGGGCTGGGCTTTGCACGGCCGCTATTCCCGCCTCATTGAACGCGATCATGGAGGTGAAGACCACCGAGGCAATGACAATTCCGGTCGCAGAGAAGAAGGCCGGCGTTATCTCTCCTGCCGCTGCCGAGCAGATACTGGAAGCAATCGAGAGGCTCAGAATCACCGCTATCGCTGTCGGCCCGGGACTTGGGACGGCGCCCGAGACGGTTGAGTTCGTCTGTCAGCTTCTCCCGAGGATAGGAGGCATCCCGATCATTCTCGACGCAGACGGCATCAACGCTCTGGCCGGGAAGGCTGATCTGCTGAAGGGGCTGGAGTCGCCCGTCATTGTAACGCCTCATCCGAAGGAGCTCTCGCGGCTCAGTGGTAGGGCCATGTCAGACATTCTGAAGGACCGCCTGGGGTCTGCTCGCGAGTCTGCGCGCTCTTTGGGCGTGTTTTTGCTGCTCAAGGGGGCAAGAAGCATCGTTGCGGCTCCCGATGGGACTGCATTCATCAACATGACGGGCAATCCGGGCATGGCGAGCGGCGGGACGGGGGATGTTCTGACGGGGATTGTCGCGGCCTTCGCCGGGCA
>CAZKNE010000530.1:0-1757 GCA_964554005.1 uncultured bacterium
TTGCTAGATAGGGGGTATTGTCGTAGCGTTACGTCATACAAGAAGCCTTTCGGGGATGGGCACACTGTGGAACGCATTATGAGCTTTTTCCAGGTGTGGATTTAGCGGTCAAAATGAGAGTTGTGAAGAGATGAAGGAAGAGCGAGCTGCGAGCGATGTTTCGGCGGTCGGTCAGCTCTGCGACCGGTTGATATTCGCATTGTTCACGTCGATGCTATGTGTTACGCCGTTCATATATCACAAGCACATGGACGCAAGCGTCGCCTTCCGCCGGCCCAAGGAGACCGCATTGCAGGTCCTTGGCATCCTCATCATCGGGACCTGGCTCGTCAAGTTCATCGAGGCGGGCAAGTTTCACGCTTTGCTTCGACCATCAGGCTGGTTGGATGCACTGAAGCGGTTCCCCGTGGCGGCCCCGATGGTTATGCTAGTGATAGCCTGTTTGCTGTCGCTCATAAACGTGGCGAGCTACTTCTACTTCTGGGACACGCTGCTTTCAGTCCTCGTGGGCATCTCAATCTGCCTCATTCTTTATGACGTGCTCAAGATGCGCTACAGGCGTATCTTGGCCAGTCTCGGGCTCATTGCGATAGCGGCCAGCTTCATGGGCGGGTATTGTATGCTTCAGTATTACAACCTCGATCCACTCTTCGTGCCAAGAAAAGCGGAATACGCCGGCAGGACAGTTTCCTCGGGGTTCATCGACAACCCGAACACGGTGTCCGGGTATCTCGTGGCCGCCCTGCCCATTCTGCTCGGCATATTCTTCTTCGCCCGGCGCAAGGAGGTAAGAGTCTATGGCTTAGTTGGGGCGGTGGCGCTTTTTGGCGGCCTGTTATCAGCCTGCACCAGGGGAGCGCTCATCGCTGGAGCGTTCGCAATTGTCATTTTCTTAGGCCTCATGTTCTGGGCAAGCAGGTTCTCCCGGGCAGAGAAGCGCATCATCATGATAGGCACTGTTATCATCATCGCGTTCATCACATCTTACACCGTGATCAACCCCTTCATCTATAACAGAATCGCCAACCTCAAGAGCGTTCTCAGCCTCAGAACCAACACGAGATACGTGGAATGGGCTTCGGGCAAGAGAATGGTCTCCGACCAGTTTCTTGTGGGCCTTGGTCTTGGCAACTTCAAGTACTACTACCTCGAGTACCGCGGTGATGCGGTCCGGGAGACCGACTTCATCGGGCGCTGGGAGAAGGCCAATCAAGCACATAACGAATACGTGCAGGTGGCCTCGGAGCTCGGCTTTTTCGGCCTATTCGCGATGTGCTGGATCATCGGCTCGTTCAGCTGGTTTGTGGTCCGCGAACTGATCAAATCCAAGAAACTGATGCTTAAGCTGGACGAGGCGCAGGGCCGGCTTGAGCAGCGCCGTGTTGCCCTACTCATCGGTTTTCTGTGTTCGCTCCTAGCGTTAGCGGGGCACTGTGCGTTTATGTTCCCGCTGCACATCGTGCCGTCAGCCGTGATCGGGATATTCGTCATTGCGATGGCAGTAGCGGTGGCGCGGATACCACGAGCCTCGTTTGATGTGAGCGCCTCGTCAGTCAAAGGAGGCCTGTTCAATGAGGCTGACTACGGCCCATTCGTGTCCGGAGTGTTCATTCTGGGCGGCCTGCTCGCCATACCAGCCCTCTGGTCCCAGCCACCGCGCATCAACATGACCTACGGCGAGGTCCTTCCCTGGGCCATCGGCGCGTGCCTGGTCATTCTGGCGGCGTTCAGACGAGATGGGACTGTCTCCTGGCTTC
>CAZKNE010000531.1:0-1346 GCA_964554005.1 uncultured bacterium
AGGTCCTTCGACTCAGGGACTACCTTCCGACAGATGCCCCAGACAAGACGGTCATCCTAAAAGCACAGGAACTTGGCTGCATCTTGATTTCTTTGGACGGGGACTTCGCGAACATCATCATGTTTCCTCCCTCAGAATTCATGGGTATCATAGCCCTGCAACTTAAAGATCATCCGGATATCCTGCCAGATCTTATGAATAGACTGGGGGACTATCTGATAGCGCACCCAGAGGGCCAGCACTACAAGGGACTATTGCTGGTGGTCAACGTCGATGCGATAAGGATCAGAAGGTAATCATATTGAGGGTCTTCACTCGGTCCCTTAGGAGAGACTGCTATGCCGCTTCAACCGGGATTCGTGCTAGCTTCATTGAAATATATTTTGCCTGGCTGTATCGCCTGCTTGCCAATGTTTTCTATACTGCTCAGAGATGTTTTGCGGCTGGCTCTTACACCGACGACACACAGATGACGCTCGCTACTGCGCGGGTGCAGCATGGAATCTTAGATTGTAAGTCCAACCCGTCTCGGCTGGCGCTTAGATACGCTTGCGGACGTAGAAGATGATGCCGCTGCCCTCCTTGAACTTTGGTGCGAGCCAGCGTAGTAACTTGCGGACGCCGAGCCGGTAGTAGATAACCTTGAGGAGGCGGCAGATAGGGCACTTGCTGTCGGTTGAAGGAGGGAAGATGCGCTCCCTGATGCGCCCGTAGTTGCCGCTCTCTCGCTTCATCACATCAAACCCATGCTTCTCGAGCACCAGCCGAAGCGTCCGCGGCGTGAAGAAACACAGGTGCGCGGGCACAGCGTCGGGAGCGATTGCCCCGGGCCGCTTGCCGCTCGCTATGGCCTGAAGCACCTTCTCCCAGTGGAAGAGTTCGTAGGGAACCTGGACGACGAGAACGCCGTCATCCTTCAATATGCGCCGGACAACCTTGAAGGCGGATTTGTGGTTATCGAGGTGCTCGACGACGTCCAGCATCAGTATCACATCGAAGAAGATGTCTGGGAACTGCGCTCGCTCGAGCGGGACGTTCTGGACCTCTAGCTTCATTACTTGTTGGGCATACCTCGCCGAGGTCTCCGACAGCTCCACGCCGTAGGTCTCCCATCCGTGCTTTCGAAAGTAGTCGAGAAGAAGCCCGTAGGCGCAGCCGACCTCCAGTATCCGGCCTCCCTTCTTGAACTGGCTGACAGCGCGGAGCCGCTCCTCGAAAATCTGGAGGATGGTCTCACGATAATTGTGGAAGGTTTTGAGGTAATCGGGATAGCCAACGGCAGGGTCTTTATAGTATCTCTCGTCGTAGATTGCGGCAATGCCTTCTTTGGTGGGTCTCGGGCTTAA
>CAZKNE010000531.1:1356-1749 GCA_964554005.1 uncultured bacterium
CTTAAGTAGGTCAGGCCACACACTCGGCATTTGACAACGCCGTAAACCTCTTTCTGAACCGACAGCAACCGGGCGTCATCGCCGCCGCACAGCGGGCAGCGGACGTGTTCAACTTCCCGCATCAGGCTGTCGCGATCCGTGCTCTTATCCTGTCCCACGCTCTCACCACAAAATATGAAGCGAATGCAATCATGTAAGGTTCAATGGGCAGCCTGTATCGAGGCTCAGCGGTTGTCAATACGTGCACCGAGATGAAAAGTAACACGACGGCGATGAGCACCCACTTCTGCCTGGAGAGTTTTGATGGTCTCCTGAAAGACAGCACGAAACCGACTACGAAAAGCGGCAGAATTACACCATAGGACAGCAGCCTCGCAACAGTTACTAGCGCCG
>CAZKNE010000532.1:0-1748 GCA_964554005.1 uncultured bacterium
CTGTCGTATCTCGGTCAGGAAACCGAACGTTCTGGCCGGCGCAAGCTCCTTAATGAACTCGTCCCGAGTTATGGCGAACGAGCATGATTGCTTGGCGATGACCGGGTGCTCAAAATCAACAGTATAGGAAATCTGAAGATGATCGCACGGCAAGACCGACAGCCACTTGCCGTCCGTCTCCACCCGGATAGGCTCCTTGATCACGATACAGCGGCGCGGCCTGTTCAGAGTCCTGATGCCCGCCTCTTTGATCAGAAACACCAACGGCGCGGCGCTCCCATCGAGAATCGGCACCTCTTTCGCGTCGATCTCGACAAGAGCATTGTCGATGCCCATCGCCGTAAACGCCGCAAGCAGATGCTCAACCGTCTGGACCTCGACATCGCCGTCCTTCAGAGATGTCGCGTAGAAAACGTCCGCGACATTTTCCAGACAGGCTGCGACTAGCCTCCCACCAAGGTCAACGCGGCGAAACACGATGCCAGTGTCGGCAGCTGCGGGACACAGGTTCATACGAACCTTCTCGCCGCTGTGAAGCCCGATCCCCGTGCATTGAACGCACCGCTCCAGCGTCTTTTGCATACAATCGTTATCTGTAATCATAAATTGGTCCCTAAAGTTCACTCATCCCGCGAATATATTCAAGCACAAACTGTGCCAAAAGAATAATAAATCCACACTCTACTCGTTCGGCACGTGCAATCGGCCTACCAGTCGGCAATCCAACAACAGCGCACAAATAGAATGTGCCCGACTAAAACGCGTCCGGACTCGAACATTTGTTGCAGAATCTCAAACAACTGTTGGAGATTTTTCTACACCTACCTCCGGTAAGCCATTAGCTTGCTTCCCTGCCGAAAGCGCACTGCAAAGGGTCGTGGCAAGAAATCAACACACACAGAATCGCAGTATATTGTGGTCAATCAGCTATTGACCGCTACAACTTGAACAGGTGCGTCAAGTACTCGCCAGCACCAGCCGCTGTCTCGGCCTCTAGCAGAGCTTCACGTGGTCAGCCGGTTCCGAATCTTGTTGGCCACGTATTGCGGTGAGAACTTGATAATCCGGTGAACCTTGCCGAGCAATTTGACTGTCTCCCCCTGAGTTAGCCCCTGAAGCTTGACCATCGGGATCAGGGGCGACCCGTAGGCCTCATCGTCGAGGTTTCCAATTAGCAGGTCGTGCTCGACACAGAAGTCGAACATCTGTGTGCCGGGATAAGGGATCGCGAGATTGGTCAGCACAGCATCAAGGTTGAGGCTTCTGGCGAACCGCGCCGTTTGGAGGATATCCTCCTTCGTCTCCGTCGGATAGCCTATTATGAAGGAGCCACAGGAGTTGATGCCGTGTTTTCTTATCATCTTAGTTGCCTCTTTGATCTTTGAGAGTTTGAGATTCTTGTTGGCCATGTCCAACAGTCTCTGCGTGCCGAACTCCAGACCAAGCAGGAGGTATGCGCAGTTGGCTTTCTTCAGCCACATCAGCATCTCGTCGGTCAAAGTGTCTGCTCTAGCGTCACACGACCAACGAATGTCGTTCAGACCCGCCTTGATGAACTTCTGGCAGAACTCAATGAGCCACTTGCGGTTGGCGCTCATAATGTCGTCATAAGAGAACAGGACCTTCATGTCATACTTCTCCCGCATCCACACGAGTTCCTCGATCACCTTGTCAACAGCTCGCATCCTCGGCCCACCCCACATCATCTTCGAGGCGCAGAAACCACAGTTGCTGTAGCAACCTCGGCC
>CAZKNE010000533.1:0-1391 GCA_964554005.1 uncultured bacterium
GGAGCCGGCAGCACTGTCCTCCTGACAGTAGATGCCTCCACCCGCCTGATATGCCTCGTTCCATCCTATCCAGTTGTTCTGGACGCTGGCCTTGCTGCGGTAGCCAAAGATCGCTCCACCGTTCAGCGAAATCGCCTTGTTCCAGAAAAACTCGTTGCCTTCGATAACGGGCTCGCACCCAACTCCATTGATGTACATCCCGGCGCCGCTCGTATCCGCCCAGTTCTCAGCTATCTCGTTCCAGCCGTCGATGAGCGGATCGGAGTTGCCAGTCATGTAAATCCCGCCGCCCGCGTAGGCACGGTTGCCAGGGCCATCATGGTAATTCGCGACTGTTGCCCGGATCTGGTTGTGTTCGATATGCGGACTTGAGTTCTTGAGGTATATCCCGCCACCATAACCATAGTCGTTAGGCTCTGCCTTGTTCTCGAATATGTCGCAGTCCTTGATCAGCCCGCCGGCGCCCTCCATGAATATCCCGCCGCCGTGACATCCCTGACCGTCCCCGAAAAAGGTCACGTTATGCATGATGATACAGTCAACGATGTTCACAGTCGTGTCATTGTCAGCGGCAATGCCGCCGCCATAGTTCGCCTGGTTCTCCTTGATGAGACAACCGGTTATGTCGGCGTCGCCCCCCGGGTAATTCTCGCTTCCTACTTTGATGCCTCCACCTCGCGTTACAGTGTACCCCCCCGCCAGCTCGCAGTTGTCCACCGTAACGTCCGCATCCGCGATGAAAATTCCGGCCCCGTCATACTCGCTGTAACCGTCCCTAATCGTGAGCGTTGAGATGGTTACGTCATTGAGATACGTCGCATATCCGATGACCTCGAAAATGCCAAGCTCATCATTGCCAGAACTCCCCCAATCGCCGTAATCCACTATTGTTGAATAGCGGTCGTCTCCAATAAGCCAGACATGTTGGAGTACCCGGTCCGACCAGCTGATTGGGAAATCCTCGTTGTCCGAGCCACCTGTCGCATAGGTGTATGTGCCCGGCGCAACGTGGATGATGTGCGGGTTGGCCCATGTCCCATCGGTTGGAACATTGTCGATCGCATACGAGATTGTCCGCCATGCGCTGCCAGGGCTCGTTCCGCTATTGCCGTTGCTCCCGCCAGTCGATACATAAAAATCATCGGCACTGGCCAACATCGTCGCAAATGTAACGATCAAGGTGCAAAGCACAAAGATCGTCGTCAGAAGAAACTGCCTGTCTGCTCGATACATGCTGTCTCCTTTTTCTTGATAAAGTTTCTCGTATCGCATTCCGATACATTAAGAGGTGGGAACCATTGCGTCTTGTCGGGACGTCTCCAAACAGATGCGCTCGCTCCCGCTTCCGCACAAAGTATTACCAATTTTTGTGCAGGTGTCAAGTTCCGCTC
>CAZKNE010000533.1:1401-1743 GCA_964554005.1 uncultured bacterium
AGTTTTGGGCAAGTCTCAAGCGCATCTGCGCCGCCATTCTCCCCCTAGCCCGGCACGTTCGCGCAAGATTCAGCTAATCAAACCCACGTCCGAGTCCGATAAGCTTGAGTTAGCTGTAAATCAGTGCCCTGGAACTCGACAATGCAGACAGCATGGACGGGCGAGGCAAGTTCAGCTAGCACGCTCTAACGACAGTAAGTTGTTGCGTGATAACCAATAACAGATCCCGGGACCTTACGAGCAGGCATCTGGCGCCTCGATGGCGACATAACCAACCCAAAGATCGAATCCGCATCAAGCACTAGACCGGAGAGGCTGTCCAATAAGTCGGTTTCAACGGGG
>CAZKNE010000534.1:0-1737 GCA_964554005.1 uncultured bacterium
GGCCGCATCCTGTTCGCTGACGCGCCTCAGTTCAACGCGCGGTTCGACAGGCTCATCCAGCAAACTGGCCTCGAGCAAGTTGCCCAGTTTTACAGAAAGAGCTCGAGCGTCGAGACCGGCCTGATGGACCTGCGGCGAGTCAGGAGCACAATTCAGCATGGGCTCGTCGTCGATAGAGAGATTGTCGATACGTTCGAGACCGAGAGCGTAATCGTTGACCTGGGCATGGACAGCATGTTCCCGGAGCTGGGAGAGACGCTTTCTAGTCTGTTTGGGTCGGATTATGACCGCCGCGAGACCTGCTCACATCACAACCAGGCCACCAACAGGTATTGCCTCTCGAAGAGGGTGTTGGAGAGCGACGTTTTGATCGGCGTGCCGAAGCTCAAGACCCATAAGAAAACCGGCGTAACGCTTAGCCTCAAGAACTTCGTAGGCATAAACACCGACAAGAACTTTTTGCCGCACTATCGTGTGGGTGATGCGCTGGAGGGAGGGGATGAGTTTCCGATCGAGAAAGACAGGATTCTGAGGATGAAAACGAAGCTTGTCCGCAAGGTCATTGATTGCCTGCTGGCCAAAAGAGGTGGAGCTTTCGCCAAGACCGCCTCGGGGCTTTTGCCGATTTTGTTCCCCGTCAAGGAGAAGGGGGCGCACAGCTCGGAGCAGCCACAGATCGACGCCTTTTACAGGAAGTTTCTCCACAAATCCGTGCGGATGGGCAATTGGGAGGGCAACGACACGACTTGGCGGATGGTGCTTGACATAGCGCGCGCTTTTTTCTACGCAGGTGTTGATGGCAAGATGCGAGATATGAAGCAGCGGCGGTTCTTCGCGGTGATTGATGGGATTATTGGCGGAGACGCGAACGGTCCGATGGCCTCGCGGCCACGCCGCGAGGGTGTTATAGTGGCTGGTAAAGACCCAATTGCTGTTGACTTCACAGCAACCAGGATCATGGGCTTTGATCCGATGAGCCTGAGCATTCTTGCCCGGGCTATGCAGGAGCACAAGTTCAGGTTAGGTAGCGCCGAAAACATCCTACTTGAGACCAACTGGGATGACTGGAAGAGCGGGATAACGCCGGATAAAAGCCTCCGGTTTCAGGCCCCCTACCATTGGGACAGCATCGTGACATGGCAACGGACGCACTGAGCGAGCAGGCGCCAGATGATCGAGTTTAGGATACGCGATTTTCTCTATCCGAGGCGCCTCCTCTACTGGCGATGGTTTCTCTGGAGGAGCCAGTATTATCCCCGTGAGCGGCTCCTTGCCCTTCAGTTGAAGCTCCTCTCAAAAATGCTTGATCACTGTTTTGAGCATGTCCCCCATTATCGGCACCTCTTCAAGAGACTCGGCCTCAAGAGGTCCGATTTCAGGCGTCTGGAGGACCTCTCGAGGCTGCCTATCCTCTCGAAGGATTACCTGATCGAGCATCATGATGAGTTCAAGGCCGATAATTTCGAGAGGTTCCAGCCAAGGGCCATCCAAACGAGTGGGACGACTGGCACGCCGCTGACGGTCTATTGGGATAGCGCTTCCAACGTTATCGAGTTCACGTGTATGTGGCGGCATTTTTCCTGGCTTGGCTACCGGCTGGGCGAGCCGTTCTTGGACATCCGCAGCGTGGTAATGGATGCCCCGGACGGCTACAAGTGGAACCGCAAGTGCCGCGGGCTGGAGATGTCTTCTGACATAATTGATGCGTCAAACATAGGCAAGTATGCCAAGCTCTTG
>CAZKNE010000535.1:0-1735 GCA_964554005.1 uncultured bacterium
CAGCCCCTTTGCCAGAAAATCCTTCTGCTCGAGAACAAGCGTTGTCAGGCTCCACTGGTTCTTCTGCTCAGCGTCAGGTGTCGGGAACTCAATCCTGCCGGGCAAGTGTTTATCCGAATCGTTCAGGATGTGCGTCAAGCCTAACTGTGTGCCCGGCCCGAGCTGGTAGCTTACACGAACGAAGGCGCCGCTGGCAGTGTAGCTACCGTTCTTTATCCGTTTGGTCTGCGCGCCTCGAAACTCATAAGGGAAGTCGCCCTCGCTCTCGGCATAGTGCAGCGACAGGGCAAAGGCCAAGTTCTCGAGGCCTGCGCTGTGCGAGAGAGTCGCTCCGAACGTGTCAAACGATCCGCCGGTCAGAGAAAGCGTTGTGGATGGCCTCTTCGTGCCTCGTTTCGTGATTATATTGATCACACCTCCCATCGCGTCGCTGCCGTAAAGTGCGGAGCTACCGCCGCGGAGGACCTCAATGCGGTCAATAATGTCCGCCGGGATGTCGGAGAGGTCCACGCCATCACCTCTGGCGGAGTTCAGCCTCACTCCGTCTATCATTATTAGGACCTGGTTCGCGGATGAGCCCCTGATGCTGGGCGGGGCGAGCGAAAGTCCACCTCCGTATTGGCTAATCCTAAGCCCGGGAACAGATTTGAGCATATCCGCTGCGGTCTTCGGCCTCACAGGAAGGTCCTCGGGCCGAACAACCGTTACGAAGGCGGACACGTTGGACGCGTCCGTCTCGGTTCGTGTGGCAGTAACAACCACCTCCTTTTCAAGCGCGTATGAGGCTTTCTTGGTCTTGTGTTTCGCGACGCTGTCCGCCTTCTTAGCCTCTTCGGCCAATGCGCATACGGCTAGAATTAGCGAGGCGCTCAAAGTGGCGAGGAGAACTCTTCTCAACTTCATACTCACTATCAATAAATGCAAAAACCCCAACCGAGACCCTCGGTTGGGGTAAAAAGACAAAACCGCCCCATCCCCAGTCATCGAGGGACCTCAACGAATCTTCCGTCTGGACAGGTTTCCTGACTTACGGATCAACCTACTCCCCGAAGCCTTCCCGGGCGCTCAAGGCCGCCCAGTGGCGTCAGTTTCGGGTTTCGTCCCCGATTACAGTGGCGTGCCCGCGGTGGAATCTCACCACACTTCCCTATTAAGCGAAGGGCATCCACACGGATTATTTACAGAAGACGATACTCAAGCAGCTGCTGCTGTCAAGCGGATTCTTTTGAGGAAACACAAGGCCTGCCCCTACGTATGGCATACCACGCTGCGCCATCCCCGTTGAAACCGACTTATTGGACAGGCTCGCGACCCCGGCGTTTGGGGTATCAGATGACGCTCGCCCTCCGCAGGGCGAGGCCGAGGCGCCGCAAGTCGTTGCCTCCCGCGACCTCCGCTGGCCGCCAGGGGGCGCATCTCAGAAGAACCTCAATGGCATCACCGTCGATGATTCGAGGCAGTTCAACTTCGAGACGCTGCCAGCCGGCCTCAAGCATGAATCTCGCCGCGGAGCTCCCGTTCAGCAGCACCTCGAACTCGGATGATGCGCCCCTCAAGAGCTCGATCCGGAGCGTCGCAGCACGCTTTGGGTTGTGGACCGCGAGCCTCCCCTCGCCGTTCGACCACCTGAACATGAACTTGCCCTCCCAAAGTTCAGGTGGATACCATCCAGAGATAAATCGGCTCTGATTGGACGCGTAGAACTGACGGGGTAGGGAAGAGGGCATTGCCACCT
>CAZKNE010000536.1:0-1729 GCA_964554005.1 uncultured bacterium
TCCGGAGGTTATGCGGCTTACTGAGCCCAGCCGGGCGGCTGAGGTCGAGCAGTATATCAAGCAGGCAGCCAGTAAGAGCGAGCTGGAGCGAGTTCATCTCGACAAGGAGAAGACCGGAGTTTTTCTGGGGGCTTATGCCATCAATCCTGTCAACGGC
Organism: uncultured bacterium; assembly: GCA_964554005.1. GTDB lineage: Bacteria > B130-G9 > B130-G9 > B130-G9 > B130-G9 > B130-G9. The sequence continues at coordinate 158 of CAZKNE010000536.1, forward strand.
GAGAGGATACCGATCTGGACCGCCGACTACGTCCTAGCGACGTATGGTTCGGGAGCTGTGATGGCCGTCCCAGCGCACGATGAGCGGGATTTTGAGTTCGCAAGCAAGTTTGGCCTTCCGATCCGCGAGGTTGTTCTGGCTCCGGGCAAGGAGGCGGGACAGCCGCTTGCCGAGGCCTACATCGGCGAGGGCACGATGGTGAACTCCGGCAAGTATGACGGCTTGAATTCGGAGGCCTTCAAGAAAGCGATCGTGTCGGAGCTGGCATCCAGAGGGGCTGCCGAGTTCAGGGTTCAATACAGGATGCGAGACTGGTTGGTCTCGAGGCAGCGCTACTGGGGTGCGCCGATACCGATAGTCTATTGCGACAGGTGCGGCGAGGTCGCTGTCCCGGAGCACGAGCTTCCCGTGACGTTGCCTCGAGAGGCACGCTTTGAGCCAGATGAGTCGGGGCGGTCTCCGCTTGCCCGCTCTTCTGAGTTCCTGAGGGCAGTCTGTCCAAAATGCGGCGGCCCGGCGGTGCGTGAGGCGGACACGATGGATACTATGGTCTGCTCATCGTGGTATATGCTGCGTTTCCCCTCGGCGCAGAACGATACTGTGCCGTTCGAGCGCGAGACCACAAGGCGCTGGCTGCCAGTCGATCAATACACGGGCGGGCCGGAGCACACCGTTGGCCATCTGCTCTACTTCAGGTTCATCACCAAAGTGCTCCATGATCTTGGCTACCTTGATTTTGACGAGCCTGCTCTGCGGCTGCGCCATCAGGGCATGATAACCTTGGGCGGCAGTAAGATGAGCAAGTCCGCCGGCAACATCATCAACCCCGACGACGCGATCAATAGCCACGGCTCCGACGTCCTGCGGCTCGCCCTGTTCTTTATGGGCCCGTTCCGCGAGGGTGGCGAGTGGTCGGAAAGCTGCCTGGTTGGCATCCCCAGGTTCTTGCAGAAGGTCTGGAACCTCGTGCAAAAGCATCTTGAGGCGCGAGAGTCTGGCGAAAAGGAATGCGATCTGGATGATGATATGCTCCGCACTATCCACCGCACCATCAGGCAAGTCCGAAGAGACATTGAGCGCTTCCATTTCAACACGGCACTGGCGGCGCTGATGGAGCTTCAGACGGCGCTCACGAGGTCGGAGGCCTACACGAATCGCGAGGCGGTTGAGACGTTTGTCCTTCTTCTTGCTCCGCTTGCGCCTCACCTGGCGGCGGAGCTTTTTGAGCAGCTGGGACATGCCGAGAGCGTTTTCGATGCGCGGTTTCCCGAGTTTGAGGAGTCGTTGATTAAGGCGAAGATGATCACCGTTCCCGTGCAGGTGAATGGCAAGGTGCGGGCGAGGCTCGAGGTAGAAAGCGGCATCTCAGAGCAGGAGATACTTGAGCTGGCACTGTCGGACGAACACGTCAAGAAGCACACGGCAGGCAAGCAGATTAAGGGCACCCGCTACGTCAAAGGCCGCATAGTCTCGATCGCTGTGGGGTGAACCACGTGGCCCGCGTGACATGGCTAGCGCAGATCGCGGACGCTTGGGGTGAAATGGATGTGATTCCAATAATCCTGCAGCTTC
>CAZKNE010000537.1:0-1715 GCA_964554005.1 uncultured bacterium
GCTGGGAGGGTCAGGACGTATCTGTGCCAACCTGACGCCATCTTGACGCTCCTCAACTCCGTGCCGTTCAATCCCACCGTAACCCTCTGGCCATAATGCCCGGCAACCTCGAGCGGATAGGCGAGCACGACCAGCTCAAGGTCAGCGTCCGTTGTTGCGGGCAGGATGGAAAACCTCGAAGAATCTCCCTCAGACCACCGAAACTCAAAATCGCCGTCCACCCACTGCTCGGACGGGTAAAAGCCAGAGACCAGCCGAACGATCGATGGCTCTACGAACCCTCCTCGCCTCCTCCTGCAAGCCCAGATGTTCGTTCCGTGCCACGTGCCGGGCAGTTCTGCGACGAGCTCGAAGCCCGGATAGCCCGCCCGCGTTGTCGCCCCCGCAAATCTGTAGAAGCTGTATTGATAGTCTAGAATGCCATCTATTCCGGCCTTCGCCAAATACTGGTCGAGATGCCGGCTTGCCAGAAACGGGAGCACACGGTTGTTGACAACGCCGTCGAGGTTGATCACCGTTGTGTCGAGGAACAGGCCAAGCATACCCGCGTTGAAAGCTGCCAGCCTGGCTCCCGTCGGAATGTGCTCCTGCACGGCTTTGATCGCCCGTAGCATCTCCGACTGCCAGGGATAAAGGCCCGTTGAAAGAAGCGCAGGCGACGAAGCCAGCCCAGCCACGATTATCGCGACGGCAATAGCTGCTTTCAGGACCGTTCCCACCTGCCCCGCGTGCCGTGGCCAAATCTCGCTCACGCTCTCCGCGAGGCCGACGAACAACAGCGAGCAGACGGCAACTGCGGCCATCGATGCGGGCACGAGATACCACAGCTGACAGCGGCGGAACCAGACAGCGTAAAACGCCACCAAAAGTAGCGAATGGACCAGAATTGGCAGTAAGAGACGAGCCCGCCTCAGCAGGTTGCCGACATGGATGAGCTCCGAGAACATTGAGGCGAAGATCAGCGCTACGAACGCCAGCACCGCGATGAAGACCGGCAGGCCCGCGGTCTGAAACGCCATGACCGCAAAACTGCCTGCCAGGCCTGCGGATGACTGGGCCAGTTCAGAAATGCTGCTATGAGTTGAATTGATGCCGAGTTGGGATGTGATGCCGAGCGCCGCACCGCTTGACTGGTATGGCGTTCCCGTGCTCAAGTAGCACCAGATCATAACTCCGAGCGTTGCCATAATTGGAGGCAAGACAAAAAATAGGAGATTCCGCCAGCGCAGCAAACGCCTTGACCGGGGCCCTGTGGCCAGGAAACCGACGATGAAGGCCGGAATCAGAAAGACGTTGTCTGTTCTGGCGAGGACCGCAAGCCCCACTAGTGCTCCCAGCAGGAGAGATTCGTTCTTGCGCACGGCCTCGGCCGTCGCCATTTTGACGAAGAGAGACAAAGACATCAGTGTCAATAGGAGCGCAAGCGCCGTCTCGAGCCCGCCAATGCACACAAACACGAGTGAAGGTGCTGTGATGGTGGCCGCGAAAGCGAGAGCTTGCGCCCCGCGGCCTGCAAGCGAATTGATGATGCGCGATAAGACCACCGCGCAGAGCAGAAACAAGGTCGCGCAGAGCAGAACTATCACGCGGATAGCCATCTCGGGCGAGCTCCCGAAGATGGCAGCGATGGGCAGAATTAGCAGCACGAAGAGAGGGTGAAAGCCGCTGGTAGGGCTGAGGCCATCGAACGTTGGCCCGCGACCAGTAACGATATT
>CAZKNE010000538.1:0-1711 GCA_964554005.1 uncultured bacterium
CAAAAGCGCTTGCGGGCGCGAGTGCGACAACTGTGGTTGGCGGCGGCGAGACGATGTCGGCGGTCAGGGCGGCGGGAGTTGCTGACCGTATCACGCATATCTCGACCGGAGGTGGCGCGGCGCTTGAGTTCTTGGCGGGCAAGACGTTACCGGGCATCGCGGCGCTGGACGATATATAAGGATTTAGGAAATGGCAAAAGAGCGAAGGCCACTGATAGCTGGCAACTGGAAGATGCACAAGACGATCAAGGAGTCTCTTGAGCTCGTTGATGGGATAATTGAAAAGTTGGCCAAACAGCCTGTTGAAGGTGTGGATGTTCTCCTCTGTCCGGCGTTTACTGCGCTTGAAAGCGTGTCAAAACGGCTTTCAGGGACAGATGTTGCCTTAGGCGGTCAGAACTGCTCGCTTCTGCGTGAGGGTGCTCGCACAGGGGAGATTTCGCCGTTGATGCTTCTCGACGTTGGCTGCACGTTTGTGATTCTCGGGCACTCGGAGCGCCGGTCCTATTTTCGCGAGACTGATGAGATAATCAGCGAAAAGGTCAAGCTCGCGCTTGAGTGTGGTCTTCAGACGGTGCTATGCGTTGGCGAGACGCTTAAGCAGCGAGAGCAGGGCAGGACGTTTGATGTGCTTAAAACGCAGATTGAGGGCTGTTTGAGTGGCCTTTCGGCCGAGCAGCTCGCCAGAGTAACCGTGGCCTACGAGCCAATCTGGGCCATCGGCACAGGACGGACGGCGACCCCTGAAACCGCGCAGGAGGCTCATCGGTTTATTAGAGGACAGATTGCGTCGCTCTCGACGGCCGCCGAGGTGGCCAACAAGATGCGGATGCTTTATGGTGGCAGTGTCAAGCCCGAGAACGCAGTCTCGCTGCTTGCTCAGCCAGATATTGACGGGGCATTGGTCGGAGGCGCAAGCCTGAACGCAAATGCCTTTTACACTATCATCACCAGCGCGAGGTAGTTATACACAATGCTGACAGTGCTCATTATTGTTCATGTTTTTCTGTGTCTTGGGCTCATGGCTATAATCCTGCTCCAGGGCGGGAAAGGCGCCGACTTAGCGAGTGTGTTCGGCGGAGGGACTTCCGGAACGGCATTTGGCGTCACCGGCGCCGAGCCATTTGTCGCCAAAGTAACCACGGCGATCGCTGTTGGCTTTCTGTTGTCTTGCATAATTCTGTCGTATTTCTACACGCCGAGCGGGGCGCGTTCGGTGATCCAGCAGGGTGCGAGTCAGCAGAGCTCTCAGACATCGACCGGGGCCGCGAAGGAATCGCCTGCGGCCGCAGCGACTTCAAGCACACTTGGAACGGTGGGGACCGAGGAGACTTCAGGTCGTAGCAAGTAGCGCCAGATGGCAGAAAATATGACTGGGCATGTCTTTGAGCGTTCTAGTGGGGACGGAGCGATTGGGTCAAGTCGATCGCGCACGCTGCTGCGCACTTAGATGCCGAGATGGTGGAATACGGTAGACACGCTGCCTTGAGGGGGCAGTGGGCGAAAGCCTGTGGGGGTTCGAGTCCCCCTCTCGGCATCCCCCTTATAGCCGACTTCCCAGCGATCTCACCCTTCAACATCTGTCAAAACCGTTAGCGCCCTGCTACATCTCGACACCATCCGTGCCCCAGGGCTGACGTCGGGCCTTAGTTGAAAGTGCGATCATAAAAAGGTAACCTCTTAACATGGGAATCAAGATTAAGAACCTCAA
>CAZKNE010000539.1:0-1707 GCA_964554005.1 uncultured bacterium
CCGCTGGCCGTGCTGAACGTCGCCTCACACCTGAGAGAGATACTCAAAGCGCGTGCTGATTGCCAGGGCCTTAGGCGGCGAGGGGACGATGAGATTCTGAATCGCTTTCCCGGCTTCTTCTTTCCGTCGTTTTTCAATAGTCGCTACTTCGCGGTTGAGAAGACGCTTGTGGAGTCCTTTGGACTTGGCAAAGTCTTGGGAGAGGAGCGGCCTGGCCCGCTTGTCAACGAGCAGATGAGATCGCTTCAAGCTCGGCTTCACGAGGAGCTCGACAGGACTCAGTTGGCACGGGCAGCGGACCGGAAGCACATCCAGGGCCTTGAAGGTGCCCTGAAGGGCCGCTCGGAGGAGATTGCGCGGCTTTCCGAGGAGCTCGCCAAACGAAAGAAGCAGGCCGCGGACGCTATCGCTGCGGCTCTAGATAAAGACGCAGACATCAAGGAGCGTGACCGGGTGCTCGCTGAGAAACAGGACGTAATCTCGGACGCGCTTCAGTCGATCGCCGACCGAGACGCGATGCTCGAGCGAGCTGAGGCATCCATCGCAGAGAAAGACGGTCTGGTGAGGCGCCTCGAGATGCTTGCAGAGGTCAGAAAAGATGACATCATTGCGCATCAGGAGCGGATAAGTGAGCTACAGGAGACCAGGGCAACACTTCAAAGAGAGCATGACGAGGCAATCGCAGGATTGCAGGGCGAGCTCGAGGATTTGCGAGACAGTCTTGGGGATGTTGAGAGCGAACGTGAGCGGCTTAGAACACAGCTCGACAAGATCGAGGCCTCGTTTGCCTACCGCTCATACCGCGGCCTAAAGAGGCTGGCCAGGTTATTGCACATCTCCTCTTCCGACGAATAGCGGTCATGTTCTTCAGGCTCAACTGCACAATCACAGACCATTTTGAGATGGTCTCGGGCAAGACTCACCGCGAAGTTGTTCGTGCAGATGGCTCCTCGTTCTTTCTCGACCTGGCCTTTCTGTTCGCGCTTGAGAATATCAACCGGCAAAACGTTCTTAAACGAGTCTGCGAGAGATTCTCTGCGTCAAAGGAGGAGGCAGAGATTATCATCTCCACGATAATCAAGACCCGGCTTGTGCTCGAGGCCGAGCAAGGCAGCGTCGGTCGTCGGAAGGAGTCGCGGTTACGGAGGCCCACCGTGGGCATTTTGACCGAGCGGATGAAGCTGGGCTACGGGGTTGACCTGGTCGTTCACCAGACGGCAGGTGGCCTGTCGAGGCGTGGCTATGATGTTACTGTGTTCACGGGGTCGGTGGACTCTATCTATAAGTCCGATGGCTACGAGATCGTGCCGCTCGCTGAGAGTGAGAGATTGTCGGACGTCTTCTCGCAGGACTTTTTCGAGCACGCAATTAGCTCGCTCAAGCGGCGGCGGACCGACGTTTGGATACTCGAGTCGCTGCCGTTCTACTACTGGCGAGATAGCCTCCCGGGGCCGGTGATATTTGTGGAGCACGGGACGCCGCCTCCTGAATTATTCCCCAAAGAGATGTCGCTGTCAGTCAGACTAGCTCGCTTGACCAAGCGAGAGCGGGTCTTCAGCGCAATCAGGCCCTATGACAGGGTGGTGGCCATCTCGCGGTTCATCGCATCACAGCTGCCGAGACAGGCCCGGAGCAGGACGAAGATAATCCATAACGGCTGCGACCACTATCCGCTCATCGCAAGAGACGCGGCCGAGGCGTTTCGTG
>CAZKNE010000540.1:0-1704 GCA_964554005.1 uncultured bacterium
CTTCCAGACGAAGGCCCAGGACAACGCCGGCAACAGAGAGGCGGGACCTTCTGGCAACGGCGATGATTCGACCATTTACGATGCGACCACGCCTTCGTCAGAGTGTAGTAGCCCGACGTTCAGCAAGAACTCATCTATTGAAGTGACCTTTACCGCCTCGGATGCCGGCGGCAGTGGTCTTGATGAGACGAAGCTCTACTACAAGTTCGGCTCAGGTAGTTGGACGGACAGCGGCCTTTCCGAGAGCGGTTCGTCCGGCTCATTCGACTTCACGGCATCGGACGGCCAGGGCACGTACTACTTCCAGACGAAGGCCCAGGACAACGCCGGCAACAGAGAGGCGGGACCTTCTGGGAGTGGAGATAGCTCTACGGTGCTCGATGCAACGCCGCCGGAGTCTGTCGCAAGCGCTCCGGAACAGGTTTCTAAGGTTCCCTTCGATGTTGAGTTTACGGCGTCGGACGGTGGGTCTGGTATGGCACAGACGCGCCTTCACTACCGCTTTAATGGTGGCTCCTGGCAGAGCTATGGCAGTGCAAAGACGGGCACTTCGGGCAGCTTCGAGTTCACCGCGACTCAGGGGCAAGGCACCTACGAGTTCTACACCATCGCAACAGACAACGCGGGCAATGTTGAGGCGGCTCCCACCGGGCCGGACTGCACAACTGTGTTCATGGCCGGCGGTGCGCCTCAGATGGAGGTCTGGACAGACAGCAGCAGCTACGCGTTCGGGGATGATGTCGCTATCTCGCTTGGGTGCACCAATAGCGGGTCTGATGTGAACGCGGACGTTTACGTGGTGATGGTCTATGACTGGGGTGGGGACGGCGAGCGCTTCTGGTCGCCGGTTGGCTTCGAGTCGTGGACTGAGGGCATATTGCCCTGGCTAACCAACTTCGAGCTCACTCATGGGTTTAGCGTCTCCATGCCGGTTTGGTCGCTGCCAGTTCCCAATGACGTGCCAAATCTCGCCCGAACCGGGGATTACACGCTGCTTGCAGGGGCAACCGAGCTAGGGACGCTCGATGCCGTCTCTAATATCGCGGCAGCGGGATTCTCAATTCAGGGCAGCCCATTCATCACATTAGACGCTGATGCAGATTCCTATCGCCTCGGCGACACGCTCAGCATTGGATTGAACATCTCAGCGCCTCATTATGACGTTGATGGCGACGTGTATCTTGCTGTGCTCGACTCAGACGGCGCATTCTGGTCGCTCATAGGTCCGGGCTCGACGTGGGCGCCGGGCCTTGAGGCGTTCGTGCTGGCTTTCAGGCTGCCTGCGGGCCTCGAATTGACGCTTGACGACCTCTGGCAGATACCTATCGCGGGCGAGTCGTTGCCGTTCAACAAATATGGGGATTACCTGCTGTTGGCGGGGATGACTGAGAGCGGGACGCCAACTCTTTGCTGCGACATCGGCGAGGACAGTTTTGTGATCGAGTGATGAGCTTCGCCAAGTCGCCTCGGGGGGCGGGCATGCGTTAGAGCAAGGACGGATTCAAGCACTTGATAGCGATAGGGACGGCATCAAAGAGCCGCATAAAGTTACCTACAAGCCAGGGGCAAACCCTCTGGCTTGTAGCGCTTGACGTTCACGGCGAGATTGGGTCAGGCTCATACTTTGAAACGAGGCGGATTGTAATGGACAGATGTTCAGGATATGAAAGGAAAGGACGATGAGAATATCGATAGACCTCTCCG
>CAZKNE010000541.1:0-1700 GCA_964554005.1 uncultured bacterium
GGAATCCAGTTGACGGCGACGGCTGGTATCGTTTCTGCACGATAGGCCACGACAAGGCCGGCAACGTGGAGCACTTGCCCTATCATTATGATTGGGAGCTGGCCTACGAGTCTGGGGCGTCGCTTGTAACCTCCTACTGCTGGACGAGGAATAACCAGGAGTATTGGAACGAAGAGATAGTGATTGGTTACATAGCCACGCCGACTACGACGGCGCTGGACAACGTTGAGCTGTTCTATCGTTACCAGGCGTATCCGGGGGCAACCTGGACGGCCTGGTCCGATTCGGGCTATACCGGCTATGAGACGCTTGGGACATTCAACTTCGCGAGGTTCGACCACGGCGAGGGTCTCTATCAGTTCTACACTCATGCAGTTGAGGTCTCGGGTCTCGAGGAAGAGCATAACGCAGACCCGAACCTGCGCTACGACTGCCAGGGCCATTACGATGTAACGGCGCCGGAGTCGTTCGCAAGCGTGGCGGCGACGTACACGAACGCCACGAACATCAATGTTTCGATTGATTTCGATGACTACGTGATGACGGGCGGTTCAGGTGTGGACTGCATCGAGCTGTGGTATCGCCTTGAGGGCGGGAGTTGGGAGCATACTGCTTGCCAGTCGATTGCTGGTGCCTCGCCGCAGGATATTATGTTTACTGCGACTGAGGACGGAGTTTACGACTTCTTCTCGATAGCTGCCGATAAGACGGGCAACAAGGAGACGAACCCGACTGATCGTGACGGAACTATCATTCGAGATACGCTGGAGCCGTGGGCTGTAGCTTCGGCGCCGGCATACACGAACGATGCGGCGTTGACCGTTACATACATTGGCGATGACACGATTGGCTCGACGCCGGATGTGTCTGGGCTCGACAGTGTTCATCTATATTATATGTTCGCAGCGGACGGCGTGAGCTGGCCGGGCAGCTGGACTGCCACCGGGCTGGTGAGCGACACGGGCGAGTTTGCGTTCAACCTGACGGATGGTCAGGGTGCGTATAGGTTCTACGCCGAGGCGACCGATCGGGCTGGCAATGTCGAGACATTCAGCGGTGCGTTCGAGGCTCAGACGGTCTATGATACCGAGGTTCCTTATTCTGCCGCTGTTTCGCCGACGTTCGCGACTGACACGACTGTAGAGGTTGCATTCACGGCGGCCGATCCGATTACTGGGGCAATCATGCCGAGCGGGCTGGCGTTTGTGGAGCTGTGGTTCCGCTATTACGATGCCCCGACTGACACCTGGACTGACTGGGCGGACAGCAGCTTGGCTGGCACTGGCACGGTCGGAACGATCGACTTCGACATAGATTTGTTCGGCTATGGCGAGGGTAATTACGAGTTCTACACGATTGCGGTTGATAACGCTGGCAATCGGGAGACAGCGCCGACTGTGGCGGATGATTCCACCACGGTTGCGATTACTCTGCCGGCCTCGATGGTAATGGATAGCCTGACGGCAGATTACTGTAATGACGGCGTCATGGAGCTCTATTATGAGGCGACGAGCCCTGCGGCTCCGATTGCTGATGTTGTGCTTTGGTATCGCTACTCGCCGGATGGTGCGATGTGGCCTGGTTGGCAGGAGGCCAGTGAGGCGACAAGGTTTGCAGACCACTTCGAGATGGCGGCGGACGTGCTGCCAGTTGATGGCGTTACGGATGAGGGCCACTATCAGTTCTACACCATAGCGACC
>CAZKNE010000542.1:0-1690 GCA_964554005.1 uncultured bacterium
CGGATGCCAGCGGTGCAGGAAAAGGTCGTCTCGATCTTTGGCAAGCCACCGTCCGATGAGAGCTTCGGCATGGATTTCGACGCAGACTACGCTGCACGGAGAAAACGAATAACCAGACTCATCAATTTCAAGGGCATCAAGGTTCGCGGCGTGCTCTGCCCGTTCACCGTGGACGGAAGCGAGGAATTGGTCCGAGTAGGATACGAGTGCGGATTCGGCGAGAAGAACTCGATCGGTTTTGGCATGGTCGAGGCGCGGGGCAGATGAGCGAGGAGGCTCAGAACGCAATCGAGGTAGCGGGGGTTTCTAAATGGTTCGGCGAGCGAAAGGTCCTTTCGGGGGTTACGTTCGCAGTCGGGCGGTTCGAGACGGTAGGTTTTCTTGGGCCGAACGGGGCTGGCAAGACAACTATAATGCGGATAATCGCAGGTGTTTTGAGGCAGGATTCTGGGCGAGTATCAATCGAGGGCGTGGACGTAGCCTCAGGGCGCGACTATGCAATCAGGAAGATCGGTTACATGCCTGAAAAACCTCCGCTGTATCGTGAATTGACCGTGGTAGCATACCTTAGGTTCTGGGCACGGCTGCGGGATGTGCCTCGCACTGAGGTTCACAACCGTGTTGAAACGGTCATATCTGCGGCGGGCCTCGGCGACGTCAGAGACATGATTACTAGGAAACTATCCAAAGGGTATGGGCAGCGGTTGAACCTGGCACAGGCGATCGTGCACGACCCATCTGTGGTCATACTTGACGAGCCAACGGCTGGCCTAGACCCTGACCAGATTGTAAAGACGCGAGAGCTCATCTTTAGGCTTGGGACCGAAAAGACGCTGATTATATCGTCACATATTCTTGCCGACGTGGCAAAAACTTGTGACCGGGTCATAATTATCAACGCTGGTCGCGTGGCTGGTGAGAGCTTGCCGGCTAAAGGATCGGAGAAGGAGTCTGCCGAGAGGATAACCTCGCTTGAGAGGCTTTATCTGGAGACAGTGCACAACATGTAGCAGGCTCGGCTCGGCTCTTAAAGCCTTCAGGGAACAACCCCATTTGCCAACATGTTGACAATTCTGGACCAGCCAGTTATATTTCCTGCGGGGTGGGACACTAAAGCTAACTGCATTTGAAGAGGAGTTACGGTTGCGCAAATACTGGTATGTCGCCATATTCCTGGGCCTGATTGCTGCGGCGGGTATCCTGCTGGGCGTCTCCGCTATCGGTGATAAAAAGCCGGAGGAGTTCAAGCTCGCTATCGCCTATTCCAGCGACACCTGGGGTGCAATCGCCCCCTGCGGCTGAAAGCACAAAGAAGGTGGGCTTGCTGGTCGAGCAGGCTTTATAGATTCCGTCAGAAAGGCTAACCCAGGGAGCTACTTCCTAGTTCTGGGAGCTGGCGATGCTTTCGGCAGAAAAAGCAAGCGCGATGAGATATACACCGAGCTCTTGTTGAAGGTCTATGGGATGCTGCATTACGACGGCCTGAACCTCGGCAGGAGGGAGTTCACCTATGGCCTCGACTACCTGAAGAAGAAAAGCGAGGAGGCCTCCTTCCCGTTCTTGGCGGCCAACGTTGTCGATAAGGCCACCAAGAAGCCCATCTTCAAACCCTATGTCATAAAGACCTTCGGTGAGAAGAGCACACTAGGGATCAAGCACGGCGGCATCAAGATAGGTATATTCGGCGTGG
>CAZKNE010000543.1:0-1677 GCA_964554005.1 uncultured bacterium
CAGGGTGTCCAGGTCCTCGATATAAGGCCTGGGCGGCGTTACTATAACCTGGCCGTCCCTCTTGAACGTAATGCCCTTGACCTTCGACACATCTCCGCCTTTCCACACCGTGTCGATCAGCTCGTATGCGGTGATCTCACCCTCGCCTCGAACGCAGTAATCGATGAAATCGTCCTCCCTGATGAGCTGCTCATGGAGGGCTGTTGCGTGAGGCCCACCGACAATCGTAATTGTTTTGGGACGCGCCTCTTTGATCTCACGGAGGTGGCGAAGGGCGCTTTGGCACGTCGCTGCAATAACAGTGATTCCCACAAAATCAAAGTCGTAAAAGGACACGTATTCAACTATGCCCTCGTAACTCACGTCCAGCGCTGTCGCGTCCAAAATATCAACGTCTATCCCTCGCTCCCGCAAATAGGACGCGATGTATGCCACGCCGATAAGAGGCATACACTGATACTTAGGACGGACAGTCTTGGCCGTCATCAGCAATACTTTAGGTTTATTTGCCATACCGGTTACCCTGAAGAACGAACGATGCAAGCTAGTTTATGCGGGCGATCTTGCCACCAGCCGGCGCCATGTCAAGATCCGTCGGCGGACTGAATCAATGCGCGGAATCGCTGAGCGTTTAGTGAGACAAAATGCCAAAAACACCAGAATCCGCAGAATCTCAACAACTACCTCTTAACAGAAGCGCCTTCTCCATCGGCAGCTTGGGCTAAAGATCTCTGGCTTCAGTTCGATGAGTAAAGGCGTTGTCAAATCCAGTGGGAGGATGAGCTTGACATAAGGAGGGAGGGTATGTCTGCATTTCGGATGCGTTGGGTTATTGTGGTGCTGTGGATTCTGGGCACATCTGCCCTGGCGCCACAAGCATTTGCAGAAAGCATAAACATTGTTCTTGATTTCCCCGTTGACCAGTTATCTATAACCACGAAGGACGATTACGACCAGATAAGGCTTCATGGGTGTTATATCGCCTCGGATGTGGGCGCACCGGCGCTGCCTCAAAAGAGCGTCTATGTGTCCATCCCGTTTGACAAGAGTGTCGATCACGTTGAGATAACCGCCATCTCAAGAGTTGTTCTTGAGAGGCAATACACCGTATATCCTATGCAGCCTTTCGCCCCGACGGACAGTAACAGTCCCGCAGGCTTCGTGGGCCCAGACCCGTCGATCTATAGCGCTGACACACCATATCCGGCTAGCGCTGTTAAGCAGGCGACGTCGGGCTGTCTCGCGGGCTACAAGATCGTAGGTCTTTTAGTTACACCATTCGAGTACAAACCAGCGTCAAAAACGCTCACATTTTTCACATCGGTATCACTGACGCTGGACCTCGTGCCGAGCCCGCCTCAGGCGCTTGCCGTGCCGAGAAGGAGTGATGTTCTCGAGAGGTCAAGTCGAGAGAGGGTTTCAAAGCTAGTTATCAACAAGGACTCCATCAGCCCGCCAAGACTTTCCCCCAGCGTCTTGGGAACGTTCGACACGGTTGACTGCGTGATCGTCACGGGGAGTTCCTACACGTCCCAGATGGAGCCGCTGGCGGACTGGATGATCAAGAAGGGCTACAGGACAGAGGTCCATACGGTCTCGGCGATCATCAGCTCCTACAGCGGGACGGACACGCAGGAAAAGATCAGGAACTTTCTCAAGGACTACTACACGAACAAG
>CAZKNE010000544.1:0-1668 GCA_964554005.1 uncultured bacterium
TCGGCGCCAAACGCCCTCAACACTTTGCGACGCTCCAGGCTCTGGATTTCGGACATGACCAGGATGGCTCTGTAGCCCTTGATGGCGGCAATGAAGGCCACAGCCATTCCGGTATTACCGCTGGTCATCTCGATCAGGACGTCGCCGGGCTTGAGAAGCCCCGCTCGTTCGGCGTCCTCGATAATCTGAAGCACAGGCCGGTCTTTGATGCTCAGCGGATTCATGAACTCGCATTTGGCGCATATCTCGTGCTCCGGCGCAAGGCGAGCAAGTCGCAGAAGAGGCGTTTTGCCGATCAATTCCAGAATGCTACGATGGCATCTCATAGAATTTCCCTAGTTGATAGCATATCTTGAAGAAGCTAAAATAGTATTGTAAGAAAACAGGTCGAGATTAACACGCATGGGTTGTCAAGTGGTAGATGCCAAACACTCATGTCAGACGATAGATATAAACGATAATTGAACACTAATTGGGGAGTAGGTCTTTGGATTATCCGAAGTTGAGGGCGCTTGAGGCGTTTCCTGTGGAACAGGAGGGCCAGCGGCTGATGTGCCTGCGGGACCCGGCGAACATGGCGCCTGATGTCGTGCTGCTCTCGCCCGAGGCTTTCAACATAGTGCGGATGTTTGACGGCTCAAACTCCGTCGTGGACATCCAAGCGGCCTACATGCGCCGCACTGGGAGCCTTCTTTACAGCGACAAGGTCAAAGAGCTCATTGAGAAGCTGGACGAGGCACACATGCTGCAAAGCGCCTCGTTTGAGCTATATAAGCAAGGCGTTGAGGATGGGTTCAGGGCAGCGGAAGTCAGGCGGAGTTTTCACGCGGGGCGGAGCTACCCGAAGGCGGCCGACGAGGTTGAAACGTTTCTTTCAAGCTTGTTCCTTGCTGAGGATGGTCCTGGAGAGGTGCCGAAGACGGGCACTGGCAAGCCGCTGAAGGGCGCTGTTCTGCCGCACATCGACCTTGAGCGAGGCGGACGGTGCTACGCCAGGGGCTGGCATGCGGCGACGGCCGGCTGTCGGGCGAGGCGGTTTATCGTGATTGGGACCGGGCATTTCGACCTCGAATTGCCGCTTGCGCTGACGAGGAAGGACTTCGAGACGCCGCTTGGGCTGGTGCGGACGGACAAGGCTTTCGTTGACGAGTTGGCCCAAAAGGTCGGCCCGAGGGCGTTTGAGGGCGAGATTTCGCATCGCACGGAGCACTCGATAGAGTTCCAGCTGCTGTTCATTCAATACCTGTTCGGACGGGACATTGAGGTCGTGCCGGTGCTTGCGATAGCGCGTCAGGAGCCCGCCTGGGCCGAGCGTGCTTTTATCAGCCCGCTGGCTACGGACTTCGTCTCAGCGACGAGGCAGCTGATTGACGAGGCGCCGGGCGAGACCTTCGTCGTAGCGAGCGCGGACCTAGCGCACATTGGGCCGAGATTCGGGGACGATCCGCGGATCGAGATCACAATGGAGTCGGCGGAGCTCACGAAGCAGAAGGATTTGGAGCTCTTGAGACTGCTTGAGAAGCCCGACGTAGCGGCGTTCGCGAAGGCGGTCCAGGCTGATCGTAACGCGCGGCACATCTGCGGGTTCATGCCGATCCTGCTCGCGGCGGCGATAACGGGCGGCAGCTTCAGGCTGATCGACTACTCGCAGGCGTTCGACCCGATGGG
>CAZKNE010000545.1:0-1663 GCA_964554005.1 uncultured bacterium
ATTGGCATCGTCATCGCCGCGTCGGCGCCTTACTTTGCGTTCCATGCGCAGGTTGTCGGGTTCTTCGCGTATCTCGTCAAGTCGCGGACGGTCGCTCCCTACGGCGGCGATCTCTCTCACTCCGAGGTCTCATATTACCTCTTCGGGCCAGAGGCTGGCCAGCAGGTATCAAAGGTCTTCATGTGGGCCGTGATCATGCTCTCGCTGGCGCTCACGTTCCTGCCAAAGAAGGTGCGGTTCGTCGATGGGCTCTCGCTGTGGATGTGCACGTATTTCCTCGCCTATATCCGCGTGTGGGAGCACCACTACGTCATGATTGTGCCGATCCTGGTGCTTCTGTTCTACTCCACGCGGAGCAACTTTGTCTTGGTCATGTTCGTCCTGCTCGCTCTCCCAACGCCCTTCTTCCCATACAGCGGATACTGCTCCAAGGCGCAGAACCTCGCACATCACCTCTTCAAGCTCGTCCCCGTCGCGATGCTCTACGTCTTCGTCGCCAAAACCATCATCGCCCGCCGCAAGGACGATATGCTGCCTTCTGAGACGTCGTCCTGAATCCTCCCTCGCCCGGCGAAAGCGGTGGCGATGGTGGAGTCGCCAATTCATCGCGTATCGCAGATCGCGACGATTGTCGCCTGCCTCTTCAGTAGATAGTAACGCCCGTCATGCCATCAATGCGCCAGAACAGCTTCTGTGCCTCCTGCCCGGGCGGGTATTCAAGCGCAGTGATGGCCATCGAGACGACCGTTCCAATCAAACCAGCCGGATGCCGGATGGGGCTTGAAAGCCCGATCATCGTGCGCGGGTAATCGTAGTATTTCGGCCAATTGGCCGTATTCTGGACAGTATTCAGGCTCTCCTGCGCTTGGCGCCTTAGCTTATTCGGCAGAAGCTGTAACTTAACGATGTCAGCAAGGCCAGTTCCGACTACTCGGCGCGAATATAGCACCTCCAGTCGAACGTCAGAGGGCCCTGGGCTTCTGGTAACCCTGGCCGCGCCGACAACGAGTTGCGGGGGAGTCCCCATAATGTTGGGGATGTATTGGAAATACTCCGGCAACCTCATCGGCAGGGGCATTATGCCGGCCCAGGAGTATATGTCTGCGCCGTGATTAGGCTGCGTGTCTGGAAACGACGAGGCCTTCAGGAAGTTGAGTTCTGGAGGATTCTCTGGCGGGAGGATGCCCCAAGCGCGCTGGTCATTCTCAGTCAAACCTGAGGAGCAGTAGTACCAAGAACCGATGGGATAGGATGGGAAGCTGCTAAGTCCACGGCATAAGAATGCGATAGCGATGAGAAGCGAGTATGTCACGGTTCTTAGATGGCGTCCCCTGAGCGCAAGTCCCAAACGCTCCGCCGGTTTCTTGAACGTGAGAACCACAAGTAACAGCGCCAATGTTATGACCATGCAATAGCGATAGGGCAGGACGAAACCGAACATAGCAAACATGCCCGCGTGTCTCGGCATTTGACTCAAAACGAAAACCGCGAGAGCGACCAGAAAAGAAGCGCTAAGGAGAATAAGGCTGATGCTGCGACTCAGGTCGCGTCGCCGTGTGAAGAAGGCCGCGGCGGCCACAGCAACAATGATTATCAATGAGGGCAGGTCCAGGTTCATTCCCGACCTTATGAGCCCGATTCCCGGATCGAGGCCCATCAAGAT
>CAZKNE010000546.1:0-1649 GCA_964554005.1 uncultured bacterium
TCGCGATTGCCGGCATTGTCCATTGCAAGCGTTGCGAACTTGTAGGTGCCGTCGCCATGAGGCGGAACGAACGAGAAGTTGCCGGATGGGCCAGCCATAATAAGCCCGGAGTCGGCCCAGTCTCCATCGTTGAATCGGAACCACAACTCGACCTCTGCCACGCCACTTAGTGCGTCGTTCGCGGTGTATGGAACGCTGACTGGTGTGGAGTTTGAAAAGACGCCAGCCGCCGGCAGGCCCGCCGCCGATGCAGGAGCGGTCGCGTCATAGACCGTCGTCGTTGGGGCTGTATCCGGCAGGTCCTCGATGTTGCCTGAGTTATCGCATCCCCGCGTGCATAGACCGAATGTGCCCTCAGCCCACGCGGAGACATCAACGCCGATGACACCGCCGTCGGCCGGACCTGTCTGACCGGTATCAAACCACGCATCATCTCCGATTTTGACCCACGCGGACACGGACTGCATCCCTGACAGTGCATCGCTTGCCGTGTAACTGAGAACGATCGTAGGGTCACTAGCGTATTCGGGCGAGCTGCAGCTCGTCTGAGGCGCAGTCCAGTCGAGCATTATCTGGTCGTCCGGCGTGCCCGGAGCCGCCTCGACGTGTCCCGCCTCGTCCGTGGCCACCGTGTAGAAGTAATACGTGCCCTCCTGAGCCGTCCCCGGCGTATAGTAGAGCGTTTCTGTCTCTAAAGAGCTCGAAAGCCCAGTGTCCTCCCAATCGCCGGATTCATACCTGACCCATAGGTCAACTGTGACCACCTCGGTCAACGTGTCGCTGGCCGCGAACGTCACCGCTATCGGGAACGCCACCCCGAACGAGTCGCAGCCTGCTGAGGAGACCGGCGCGGCCAGGTCAACCGTAAGTGTGAGGTCCGCCGCCGGCGGAATCCCCTCGGGATTGCCGAACGCGTCGATGGCATTTGACCACAGGTCGTATGCGCCCTCTTGTGGGGCACTGAACTGAATCGAACCGGTCGCAACGGTGGCCGGAGCCAGCTCGATGCGATCATAGAGCACTGGGCTTCCACCCGTCGAATACCAGACCTCAACGCAAGCGATGCCTGAGCAGAACGTTCCCTCGCCACTCAAGTCGCTCGCGTCGTAATACACGGTGACCGGAACAGACCCAGCCAAGCCTGGCCCCGAAAGGGCTGAGGAGGGAAGCGTGCCGTCAACTCTCGTCTCGCAGTCGTATTGGCTAGCAAAAGGCTCTGCAAGCATATCCTCATTCAGCGCTACGGTGCAGAATCGGTAGCAGCCGTCCCCGTGCGCCGCGTCGAAGACGAACGTGCCGCTCTCTGCGTCCGAAGTAATCCCGCTATCCGTCCAGCTCCCCGGCCAATCCGCGCAATCGGCCGAATACTTATACCAAAGCTCAACATGGTCGAAGCCCGCCTCGCCCACGTCCACCTCATAGTGCACCGCCACAGTTGCGGCCGACGCCTCGGAGACCGCCCAGCAGCTGGACAGCGCGTAATCTGGATTATAGTCCGTTGAGCAGTCGGCTGTGTCCTTCATCTCCTCGAAGTTGCCGGCGTTGTCGCGCGCTATCGTGAAGAACTCGTAAGACCCGACCCCATACGGGGGCGTGTAGGTTATGCTGCCAAACTCACCGGTCTCGTAAAGCCCCGTGTATTCCCAGTC
>CAZKNE010000547.1:0-1640 GCA_964554005.1 uncultured bacterium
TATCAAGCGGTCTGCCTATATCGTTTATGCTGATGGCGTAGCTGAGGCGGCGATATACAACAGCTTGGGAGTTGGCTTTACGTATTCATCATCATCCTGCCAGGGCGTCTCCTGGGTCGCAGCCCTTGATGGTTCCTTGATCGAGTCTGGGCTTTCCGAGGCCGCCTCGACCACGTTCGACGGCCTGGACTGCGAGGCGATTGGCCGAGACGCCGCCAGAAGAGCCATAGCACTTCTTGGGGGCAAGCAGCTATCTTCCGGCAAGATGCATGTGTTGTTAGATGGGCGAGCGGCGGGCGAGTTTCTGAACTTCTTTGCGATGTTGATCTCGGCCGACAACGTCCAGAAGGACAAATCTATGCTTGCGGGCAAGCTGGGCAGTAAGATTGCCTCGTCTCAGGTGACGATTCTGGACGATGGCCTGCTTCCGGGTGGATTAGGAACGGCCCCGGTCGACGCGGTTGGCGTGCCCCGGAAGAGGACGGCAATCGTCGAGGATGGGGTTCTTAAAGCCTTCGTTCACGATTGCTATACCGCCAAGAAGGGCAGGACAACGTCAACTGGCAACGCTAGAAGGCCCGGAGGCTACAAATCGCCGCCGGTCGTAGGGACGAGCAATTTTTACGTTCTGGCGGGTAAGGCAAGCCGGGAAGATATGCTGGCGGAGGCTGGGGACGGCGTCCTGGTTACCTCGATACGCGGCCTGTTTGCAGGGATAGATGTCGCCACTGGGGACTTCTCTATCCCGGCTCAGGGCATCCTAGTGCAGGGCGGCAAACCGTCCTATCCGGTGAAGGACTTCCACATCTCCGGTAATCTCTTCAAGATGCTGTCCGATGTGGCCCTGGTGGGGAGCAAGGTAAGCTGGAGCAGTGCGGGGCGCTTGGGGACGCCAGACCTCTTGATTACGGAGCTTAACATCGCCGGCAGCTAGCGTGCAGCGGCGATTGCCTGTCTGCCTTTCATTGCTTGATACGTCGGCCTGCCACTCGGCCAGGTGCATCTTTTGGGTATATCCTTAAACAACCCGGCAGGTTCTAGCTAAAGTTCGACAGGCCTCTTTCCGACAAACAAGACGGGAGCTGCGTGGGCTGATCGTTTTTTTGCTCGAGGGAGGGAGACTCTATGTTCGACGCCATAATGTCGGGCCTTTCTGGGCTCTATTCAAATCTATTCAAGCAGCAAGCATCAAGCAGCAACATCGCTAATATCAACACGCCAGGTTACAAAGCTGTGCGGGTCGATGCCGTAGCGTCTGGTAGCGCCTCATCTAGCGTTAGCGCCTCGCAGCGCCAGGGCGCGTTCGTCTCCACGAATGATCCGCTTGACCTCACGATTGAGGGGAATGGGTTCTTCAAGGTTATGGATGACGATGCGAATGTTGCCTATACACGAGCCGGTAGGTTCCACATCGATTCGGAGGGTTATCTCGCCACGTCCGACGGACTGCGGGCCTCTCCTCCCGTGAAGGTCGGTGGCGACATCGGCGAGGTCCGTGTGGGCTCTGACGGCTCGCTAACAGGCATGAACACGCAGACCGGTCAGGCGGAGAATCTTGGCCAGCTCCAGCTCTGCCAATTCCCCAATCCGTCAGGTCTGAGCCCGTTGGGCGGCGGTAAATATGCCCAGTCAGCCGAGTC
>CAZKNE010000548.1:0-1632 GCA_964554005.1 uncultured bacterium
AGAAGCGCTTGAACTCGGACAATACAAGGCCGCCGATCTCGAGCTGGAACGTGTGTTCGGGGGCATCCTCCAGCATCTGCTCGAACGTGTTGCGAGTAACGTTCGTGATGAGGTTGCCGAATGAATCGATGTGAATGATCTCCCCCTCGAGCTTCCCATCTTCGCTGACAACAGGGGCGGGCAGCTTGAAATCAACGGAATCATCGATTTTCTCGCCGAAGTTCTCTATCTCTATCCCCTTGCTCAACCAGGCTGCGATCGGCGCGAAGATGTCCCGCCCATGGAAGGTTGAGGAGAGCGGCCGGAGGTAATAGTGCTCCGCGTCGATGGCGAAGACGCTTACGTCCTCAGGGTCCTGAAAGAGACCTGACAGCACCCCATTGTCAGGCGCGATGAAGTGATGGCCATTGATCGAGGCGATAAGCGGCCTTCTCTCGCTTCCGACAGTGGGGTCAACGACGACCACGTGGATGGTCCAATTGGCGAAGTAGTGATAGGTGTTGGCGATGATGAAACAGGCGCCCATTATGTCGTGCCGCCTGACCTCGTGCGTGATATCGACGATGTTCACGTCGGGATTTATGTTGAGCATCACTGCCTTCATGGACGCAGCATAGTTATCCCGCGTGCCGAAATCTGTCGTGAGCGTAATAATAGGACTCTTCATTACCCAGGTCTCCCAAGTCTTAACACGGAGCAAGTCTAAAAACGCATCATCTCCGCCCAAAAATGTTCAGAAGCAAGGCTAGAATGATGCTTATCAATATACTTGAGGCGATGGGTATGTAAAGAGCAAAGTTCTTGCGCCTGATCAGAATGTCTCCGGGCAGGTGGCCGATCCCGAGCCTCGGGGCCACCGATACAATTACCCCAAGCAACACAATCGCAACACCCAGGATTATCAGAAACCTTCCCAACCTTACCTCACATATCCTAACGTCTTGAGCGCCTCGCGTCTTCTGGCATCGATCTTGACGGCTTCCACGCTGCGGCTAAACTTCTGGCTTGGCTGGCCCGGGACCCAGAAGATTAGCACGCCCTCCTGTCTGCCTCGGCTCTTCGAGAGCGCGATCAACTCATCGAGGTCCAGGGCCGCATCATCGGGATTGAGCGTGAAGGGGCTGGACTCAGGTCGGCCGCCGCCGGCGCGGATGCGGTCGAGGCAGGCCGAGTTGTCATCGAGCTCGAGCTCAATAGTAAGCGGCATGTCGGGCGGCTCTACACGAAACGAAAGGAGGCTTTCGTAAGTGCTGAGGATTTTGACGAACCTGATTTGATGATCGTCGTGGTCGAGAACCTCGTCGAGGCAGCTAAGGCTGTAGATGTCCTCGAAGCGGCCGTCAGTTTGTATCTCGCCCGCGAACTTTGATTGCAGCGGCGTTGAGAACAGAATCCGCCAGCCCGGTGATGATAGGTCGAACAGCCTTCGATATGCCTTTTCTCTGAGGGATTTTGTGAGTTCTGGCTCCACTGCGACGAGGTTCTCCGTCTCGTGCGGGTCGTTTCGCAGGTCGTAGAGCAGCTCTGGGCTTCGGTAACTTAACCCCTTGTAGTTGTAGATGTTGGGCGTGATGTACTTCAGGACGCTCGAACGCAAGCAAAGCCTCATGACGCCGTGCGCTGCGGTCTCTG
>CAZKNE010000549.1:0-1622 GCA_964554005.1 uncultured bacterium
ATTCGGGCAGACACAAGGCCTGCCCCTACGTATGGCATACCCCGCTGCGTCATCCTCGTTGAAACCGACTTATTGGATAGCCTTTCTGGCGGGCTGAGCCGGTCTGGCCCCGCAGCTGTGCTACCCCTTCACAACGGCCAGCGGTCTCAATCTGGCCACCTTGCGCGAGATGCCTGCCTCGTGAACCACGCGGATGACCTCGTCGATGTCCTTGTAGGCGGCGGGCATCTCCTCAGCGAGCGTTCTGCGGGATGCGGAGCGAACGATGATTCCCAGCTCTGCTAGCTCGTGGTCGATCTGTCTGCCCTTCGCATTCTTGATCGCCTGGTGCCTGCTCATGACCCGCCCGGCACCATGACAGGTGCTGCCGAAGGTCTCCCGCATCGCTGTGTCAGTTCCGACGAGGACGTAGGACGCCGTGCCCATATCGCCGGGGATGAGGACCGGCTGCCCGACGGGGCGGTAGGGTTCGGGAAGCTCGGGGTGGCCAGGTGGGAAGGCTCGTGTGGCGCCCTTGCGGTGGACCATGAGCGTGGTTACCTGGCCGTCGATCTCGTGGCTCTCGCGCTTTAGGATATTGTGCGCCACATCATAGACGAGCGAGAGCCCATGTTGGGCGGGGCCGACGCCCAGCGCATGCTCAAAGGCCTCAATCGCCCAACAGCCCAAGCACTGCCGATTGGCCCAGGCGTAGTTCGCGGCGCAGCTCATCGCCTCGATATATTGCCTCCCCTCGGGCGAATCGGTTGGGGCGCAGACGAGCTGTCGGTCGGGGATGTCAATTCCGAACTTCGGGAAGGCGTTTGACAGCGAGGCGAGGGCGTCCGTGCAGACCTGATGGCCGAAGCCACGTGAGCCTGAATGGACCATCACCGTAACCTGGTTTTTGAAGAGGCCGAATGCCTCGGCCGTGGTCTGATCGAATATCTCCTCGACGAACTGCACCTCGACGAAATGGTTACCCGCGCCCAGGGTGCCAACTTGCTGAAGCCCGCGCTGGTAGGCTTTCTTGCTGATGACGTCCGGATTGGCGGTCTCCAATCGGCCACCTGCCTCGGTGCGCTCGAGGTCGGAAGCGACCCCATAGCCCTGAGCGACAGCCCATCCAGCCCCGCTGCGGAGAACGTCGGTAAGCTTCGCTGGGGAGAGCTTGATCTTGCCTCGGCAGCCGACCCCACAGGGGATGCGCTCAAACAGTGCGTTGGCTATTCTCTGTAGATGTGGCCTCACGTCCGACGCCGTGAGCGTGCTTGCGAGAAGACGCACGCCACAGTTGATGTCGTAGCCGACCCCGCCCGGGGTCACAACGCCAGTTCCCTCCAGCGTCGCCACGACCCCGCCAATTGGCAGGCCGTAGCCGTAGTGAATATCGGGCATCGCATAGGATGCACCGACTACTCCCGGCAGTGAGGCAGCGTTTGCGACTTGGTCGAGCGGGTCCGCTCCCTCGGCCCGTCCCTGAAGCAGTTGCTTGCTGGCGAAGATTATGCCGTCAACCCTCATATAAGGTTTGTAGGTTCTGGGCAGGCGCCACTTGAAAGGATTTATTCTGTCGAGTTGAGCCAGATCAACCATTCTTGCCCTCGCATGGATGTTCCCAAACGATCTGATAGCCGTTGAAG
>CAZKNE010000550.1:0-1613 GCA_964554005.1 uncultured bacterium
GCTGCGAACAGGCATGAAGGGCTACGTTCCTGAGAACTTGCTTCTGTTTGTAGCAGTGGCGCCATCAATGCGTGGCAAGGGCATTGGAGCGAGGCTGGTCAGGAAAGGGGTCCAGATCAGCGATGGAGACGTCAAGCTACACGTTGAGCACGCCAATCCAGCCAAGCGGCTCTATTATCGACTCGGGTTCACAAGCAAATATGCCGAGATGAGGTATATCAAGTGAGCCGGGTTATCATTAACCTCGACGCGCTGGAGCATAATGTCGCTGTAGTCAGCGGCTGGATGAAGCGCCAAGGAGCTAGCTGGACGGTAGTCACCAAAGTCTTGTGCGGCCACACCGGTGCGCTAACAGCTCTACAGCTTCTGGGTGTTCGGTCGATGGGCGATTCTCGCCTCGATAACCTCCGCGCCATCGAGCGAATTATCCCTGATTTCGAGGCGTGGTACCTACGTGGACCTTCCCTGTCATCGATCGAGGAGACCGTGCGCCTCGCGGATGTCAGCCTGAACAGTGAGATTAAGGTTATCGAGGCGCTCAACAAGGTGAGCGGCCGCCTCGGCAAGATACATCGTATCATCATCATGATTGAGCTCGGCGATCTGCGGGAGGGGATACTGCCGGGTTCGCTGGTGAAGTTTTATCGGCAGGTGTTTCAGTTGCCGCACATCGAGGTTATTGGAATCGGCGCCAACTTGGGCTGTTTGGCTGGTGCGGTGCCTACAGTTGATCAGTTCATGCAGCTCTTGCTTTACCGCGAATTGCTTGAGCTGAAGTTTGAACGCAAACTGCCGATGATCTCTGCCGGTTCTACCATTTCCCTGCCTCTTATTCTAGAGGGACTGCTGCCGAAAGCCATCAATCACTTCCGCATAGGCGAGGCGCTCTTCTTGGGCACTAATCTAATTGACGGGGGCACGTTGCCTGAGCTTCGGGACGACGTGGTGCTGCTGGAGGCAGAGATCACCGAGATCAAGGAGAAGGGCCTGGTTCCGCTGGTTGAGACCAGTGCCGTGACTCCTTTCGAGAACGGCATGAACCAGGAAGAGATTTCGCCCGGACAGCGGGGCTATCGGGCGCTAGTAAGTGTTGGGCAGCTGGACACGGATATTGTCGGGCTTGCGCCGGTCAACAAGGAGTATAAGATCGCAGGCGCGAGCAGCGATATTACCGTTATCAATGTTGGCGATGAGAGTGGTGGCCTTAAGGTCGGGGATCAGATTCGGTTTCATCTCAATTACTCCGCATTACTCAGGCTAATGAGCGGTAGTTACGTTTCAAAGGAAGTAGAACCGCCTCTTGAGGAGTTCCCAAGGGACCTGCAAAGCGAACAATGCAAGGTCTCCCCCGCCATCTCATCTAACCACCAAGAAAACCAGAGAAGCTTGGCCAAAAATGGATAAACAACTCAGCCGAGCGCAGCAGCGGGACAGGAACGTGTGGGAGTCATGCTGGCACAGCTACGAAGAGCAGGTTGTCTGCGGACATCCGGATATAGTGGCATACGAGGCCTTTGAGGAGGATTTACTAGATCATCTACTGCTTTATCTTGTCCGTGAGCGCGGCCGGTCCGTTCAATTATTTGATGTCGGTTGCGGGTCTGGCCGTTTAC
>CAZKNE010000551.1:0-1609 GCA_964554005.1 uncultured bacterium
CCCTACACGACGTTGATGTCCTTTTATAGCCACATTTGGGACGTCAGGCCCGTCTGAGTCCGCGAGGCGTCTGCCGGTAGCAAGCCGAAGAGAGAGCTGTCAATCCGCTCGGTGAACCACACGGCTCCTCATTTTGTTCTATTATTACTGTATTATTGCATCTCAGGGATTAGGCAACTATCATCTTCGTCGCTTCTAGATTTGCTTATCTACATTGAGGAGGATTCGATGACAGGTCAAAGGCTCATTGTTTGTTTGTTGGCTATAGTCGCTTTATTAGCCGTGTTTCCGAAGTTCTCACACGCTTTCGTTCAGCCGCAAAATGAGTCGGCAATCCCAGAGGTGCCATTGGCGCAACACCAAGCAGGAGCGCCAACTCAGGCGCAGCTAGACTATCTCGATTCGCTGACTGCCCAGCAGCCAATTGCTGTGGAGTTCAGCGAGAAGACGGGCAGCCCTCGCTCGGTCTCAGGACGGCTCTACTGGGCCAAACGTGCGGACGAGTCGCTCGTGGCGAGGGAGGCTATCGACCGTTTTGGGCAGCTTTATTCAATCCGTCCCGGCGAGGATGCTCTGACTCTTGTCAAGACGTCGCGGTCCTACAGCTACTCTCATTACAGGTTCGAGCAGGAATACGAGGGCATCCCGGTCTGGCGGGCAGGCCTTTCCGTTCACATCGATGGCGCCGGCGTGGTGCGGAGGGTCAACGGCGAGTTCTACCGCGGCATACACTGCGCAACGGAGCCTTTACTTACGGCCACGGACGCGGAGGATGTCGCCCTTTC
The DNA here is from genome assembly GCA_964554005.1 of uncultured bacterium. Lineage (GTDB taxonomy): Bacteria > B130-G9 > B130-G9 > B130-G9 > B130-G9 > B130-G9. Next base: position 786 of record CAZKNE010000551.1, read on the forward strand.
GTTTATCTCGCCGAGCGATAAGGCCGACCTATCGCAAGAGACCAGGCTGGTCATCGCGCCGCTGGAGCGCTTTCGTCTCGCCTATCAGGTGAAGATGTTCTGTCGGAAGCCGCTGGGCCTTTTCGTCCTGCTGGTCGATGCGCGGAACGGAGACATTCTTTACTGCAAGAACGAGCTTCTTTTCAGCCGGGTCACCGGAAATGTCTATGACGTCAACCCGGGCGAGACGCCGCTAGCCGAGATGCCGATTCGGGACATGAAGGCCACCGCCGGCGTTAACGTCTATTACACCGATGCGGATGGGTATTACGATGCGGAGGGCGAGGTCTCTGCCTATCTCGAAGGGCCCTACTGCAAAGCCCTGAACGATGACTTCAGCCGGGCATCTTGGGAGGGCGAGGCGACCTTCGTGTGGGACTACGCTCCGATGGGCACGCACTTTGACGAGGTCTGCGCTTTTTATCACGTCAACCAGATACACGCTTGGTTCAAGAACCACCTCGAGTTCGACGGCGTGGATTTCCCCATAACTGTAACCGTCCACTACGGCGAGGACATGAACAACGCGTTCTACAGCCCCACCTACAACAGTATCTCCTTGGGCGACGGCACGCTGCGAGACCCCGCCCACGATGCGGACATAGTGATGCACGAATATGGGCACGCAGTCGTTCACAACACCGCCTCGCGGGATTTCTCCGCTCAGTCGCTCGATGAGGGTTATGCGGACTATTTCACGTGCAGTCTGCACGACGACCCGCTGATCGGCGAGTGGTGGATGCCTCCGTATCTTCGCAACCTGGATAACGACATGGTCTATCCAT
>CAZKNE010000552.1:0-1603 GCA_964554005.1 uncultured bacterium
GATAAGTTTGCGAGGTCGGGCGTCATGGTGGCAGACCTTTTCCGTGAGCAGCTTTTGCTTGATAAGCTTCGTCGCAACACGAAGGAGAAGAACCTCATCCTTGAACAAGGCGGACTGAGCGAACGCTTTGATGCAGATGCGCTTGTCCAGCAGCTGAGGCCGTTGAGTGAGCGGATTAGGCCCTTCGTCGCGGACACGTCAATGGCCCTTGCCGACTATATCGACCACGGTAAACAAATCCTGTTCGAGGGTGCGCAGGGAGCATTATTGGATGTCGAGCACGGGACCTACCCATTCGTCACGAGCTCGCACCCTGTGAGCGGCGGGGCGTGTATAGGCTCGGGAGTTCCGCCCACTAAGATCGACAAGGTCGTGGGAGTCCTGAAGGGCTACTGCACAAGAGTAGGGGCGGGGCCGTTTCCCACCGAAGACTCTGGTGATGCGGGCAAGCTGCTCAGCGAGCGGGGCAAGGAGTTTGGGGCGACCACAGGTCGGCCTCGGCGCTGCGGATGGCTCGATCTGGTCGCGCTTCGGTATGCGGCTCGGATCAACGGCCTCACCTCGATCGTAGTGACCAAGCTAGACGTCTTAGACGTTTTCGATGAGATACCAGTTTGCATTGCCTACGAACACCGGGGCGATAGGTTGACGGAGTTTCCGCCGGAGATCGACATTCTGGCTGAGTGTAGGCCGGTATATGTGCGTCTTTCTGGGTGGAGACAATCCACGAGGGGTCTGACGGACCCAGCTCAGCTACCTTCAGATGTTATGTCATACCTTGGGCGGATTGAGGAGGAGATAGGCGTGGGTATCGCTTTGGTGTCCACCGGTCCTCGCCGGGACGAGATGGTTGTGCTTGACCAGGACCTCGCCTCCTTCTAGGTTGGGCCCCGGCACAAAGCAGCAGCCTGTTCAGAGGCGCACATCTCTCGCGAAGATATGGCCTATGCTGAGGGCCGCCATGAACGCTTAGGAATCGGCGTTCGTTGTCCCGAAGCGGGAAGATGTAGCCGGCTTGCTTGCCAAGAGCTTCGCGCTCGCTCCCTTGCCGGGGGGCCTCTTGTCAAGGAGTTTTCTCAACAACGAGAGCAGCTGCTCCATTTTGTAGGGCTTCTTGATGAACCCCGCAACGCCCTGCTCGGTGGCCTTGGCCACGAGCTGCTCGTTCCCGTAGCCTGAGGTCAACACGATGAGAACAGAATCGTCGATCTGCTTGAGCCGTCCGTGCGTCTCGATGCCATCCATGCCGGGCATCCGAAGGTCCATGAGCACCGCGTCTATGTCATCCTTGCGTTGGCGATAGAGCTCAATTGCAGAGGCTCCATCTCTCGCATTCAGCACCTCATATCCCCATAAAGCTAGCATCTGCGACACAGACTCTCGAACCCCATCCTTATCGTCCACGACCAGAATACGCTCGGTGCCACACAGCGGCTCGAGGTTGGGCTCATCTGACTCGAGTTGTTCGCGCTCCTGCGAAGACGGCATATATATGGAGAATCGAGCGCCTTTACCTAACTCTGAGCTTACCTCAATCCCCCCGTTGTGCCTCTCAACTATACGCCGGACGACCAAGAGACCGAGACCTGTTCCGCCCTTAGCC
>CAZKNE010000553.1:0-1598 GCA_964554005.1 uncultured bacterium
CCTGACTTTCTTGCGACCTTAAAGATCAATCATTACCCCTGATGCGAACCGGCACGAGTGTCTGGGCGCCATTCCGATAAACTAGGAGTATGTGCACGCCGGTCTGGAGCTTTGAGCTGACCTCGTAGAACTGCTCGGCGCTCTTGATGCGACTCGAGCCGATCTTGAGGACCACATCGCCCTTTTCGATGCCGGCCCTTTGGGCGGGGCTCTTGAACTCTAATTCTACGACAACAACGCCCTCAATATCCTTGGGCAGTTTGTAGCGCCACGCCATTTCGGGAGTAATGTCCTGAACGTTAAGGCCGAGCTCATATCGTTTCTTGGATTCCTTTTGCGCGAGGGTCTTGGATGTCGGCTTGGGCGCGAGCTTCACCTGCACCCGTTTGGTCTTGCCGTTCCTAAGTACGGTGAGCGATGCTTTTGTCCCAGGAGGCCTGAGGGCGACCATCTCTGGCAGATCGCGGAACATGCGAACCACCTGGTCGTTGAACTTCAAGATGACGTCCCCTACTTTCAAGCCCGCATCCTCGGCAGGGCTGTCCTTGGCGACCTCTGCGATGATTGCACCTTGCCTCTGTTTGAGCCCAAGTGACTCTTGAAAATCGGGCGTTATTGGCTGGATCACTACGCCTAGCCAGGCACGGACAACTTTGCCTTTGTCCTGAAGGGCAGGCAGGATTGCTTTAGCCATATTGATCGGGACGGCAAACCCAATGCCCGTTCTGAGGCCTACGATCGCCGTGTTTATGCCGATGACCTCGCCCCGGACATTGACCAGGGGCCCACCGCTGTTGCCGGGGTTTATCTGCGCATCGGTCTGAATGAACTTGTCGTAGTTGCCCATCCCTATCCAGCGGTTCTTGGCGCTCACGACGCCGGCCGTAACCGTGTGATCATACCCGTATGGGTTGCCGATTGCGACGACCCAGTCGCCGACTTGAAGGGCATCTGAATCGCCCAATCTGACCACCGGGAGGTCCTCGCCCGTGTCAATCCTGACCAGAGCCACGTCGGTATCGGGGTCCCTACCAACCACCTTTGCCGGGAACTCCCGCTCGTTAAGCAGCCTAACAGTGATCTCGTCCGCATCCTCTACGACGTGATTGTTCGTCAAAATGAGGCCAGACTTGTCAATAATGAAGCCAGTGCCGCCAGCCATTTTCCAGAACTCCTTCTCCTGGCGCTCTGGGGCACGGCGCTGCGGTTCACTGAAGCCAAATGGGTCCTGAAAGAACCAGGACGGGAACTGTTGCTGCCGGACCTTGACAGCTGTTTTGGCTGTGATAGCTACGACCGCGGGACTTACCTCTTTGGCCACCTCGCGAAATGTGGTAGTAGTTAACGCCTTACCGCTCAGATCGGAGAAAAGCGGGTCCTCTTTTGCGATCGCAGTATGGGCAAACGTCGAGCTCATGCTTTCGTTGGGGCCCGGAGCCAACAAGTAGCCAAGGGCGAAAACCCCAGCCAGAACGGCCAGTGAAACAGCCACTACCGCTAATTTTCTCATTTTAGTCTCCTGTGCTGAAATTGAAGTGTTCTCAAAGCGTTGTCTTCAAGACTCTCAACACTATTTGCGGCAGGCGGGTTCCACACAG
>CAZKNE010000554.1:0-1591 GCA_964554005.1 uncultured bacterium
CAGGACCATCCCGAGGTTACTGTGATAGTTATCTCGGGCCATGGGACAATAGACTTGGCGGTTCAGTCGATGAAGCTCGGTGCCTATGGGTTCCTAGAGAAGCCGCTCTCTTTGGAGAACATCCTCCAGCATATCCAGCATGCGCTCGAGTCTAGGCGGCAGAACCTCCAGATTAGGGCTCTTAAGCAGAGGGTCAGGGGCAAATATGAGCTCATTGGCAAGAGCGAGGCGATTGAGAGGATTCGCGAGCTGGCGAAACAGGCAGCCCCGTCAAACGCAAGGGTCCTGATAATGGGGGAGAACGGGACTGGCAAGGAGCTCGTGGCGGGCATGATCCACGAGATGAGCCTTCGCAAGGATGGGCCCTTCATAGAGGTCAACTGCGCTGCGATCCCCGAAGAACTGATAGAGAGCGAGCTTTTCGGCCACGAGAAGGGCGCCTTCACCGGCGCCACCAGGCAGCGCATTGGGAAGTTCGAGCTTGCTCACGATGGGACGCTCTTTCTCGACGAGGTGGGGGACATGAGCCTCAAGACGCAGGCCAAGGTCCTAAGGTCTCTTGAGGAGCAGCGCTTCGCGCGCGTCGGCGGTGGGAGGCAGATCAGTGTGGACGTCAGGGTGATCTCCGCCTCAAACAAGGACCTGGTGGCGCTCATCGAGAAAGGTGAGTTCCGAGAGGACCTGTTCTACAGGCTGAACGTGATACCGATCGTCGTGCCACCGCTGAAGGAACGTCTTGAGGATATACCGCTCTTGGCGGATTATTTCGCCAAGCAGTTCTGCAACGAGTATGGCAAGAAAACCAAGCAATTCAGCAAGGCCGCAATGGAGCTTTTGCAGTCGTATTCTTGGCCTGGCAACGTGCGTGAGCTCAGGAACATAGTGGAACGAACGATGATAATGACGACCAGTGCGGAGATTTCCGCACACCAGATACCTGACCTGGTGCCGAAAGCGACAGGCCCCATTGCGATTGCGAGGGACGTCCCACTGAAGAAGGCGAGACAAGAGTTCGAGAAGGAGTATATTGTATATCATCTTCAACAGAACGACTGGGGCGTGAGCAGCACGGCAAAAAAGCTTGGGATTGATAGAACGAGCCTCTACAAGAAAATACGTGCCTATGGTATAGCGGTTCCCTCAGCAGACCAAACTTGACATTCTGGACATCACCATGCAAACGATCGACTTGAGAACGGAAACTGGCGAATTGGTGGTAGCTGGCGCCGGCCAATTCAAGGAAATGCTCGAGGAACTCCTGAACGAGATTGTGGCGTCAGTAACCGACGACGACGAGATCGCTTTCATCGGGATAAGGTCCCGAGGAAACCACTTGGCAGAGCGCCTCGCTGCCGGCTTCATGGAGCGCACTGGTCGGCGAGTGGATGTGGGTGCGTTGGACATAGGTTTTTATCGGGACGATTTCGCCACTGCGGGACTTCAGCAGCCGAAGATAAATGACAGCAGGATCGATTTCTCAATAGATGGCAAGACTGTCTTCCTTGTCGATGATGTGCTCTATACAGGAAGGACGATAAGGGCAGCTCTGATATGTTTTGCCGACCTGGGCCGGACCGGGTGCATCAGGTTA
>CAZKNE010000555.1:0-1555 GCA_964554005.1 uncultured bacterium
GCGTCGGTGGACACTGCATCCCTATTGATCCCTTCTACCTTTCTTGGAAGGCGAAGGAGTTCGATTTTGCCACGAGGTTCATTGAGCTGGCGGGCGAGGTGAACACGTCGGTGCCGTACTACGTGGTGGAGAGGCTGACGCTCGCTTTGAACGAGCGCAGAAAGAGCGTCAACGGCTCGAAGGTACTGGTTCTTGGCGTCGCATACAAACCGGACGTGGATGACATCAGGGAGTCGCCAGCGATGCAGATAATGGAGCTGTTGATGGAGCGTGGCGCTGAGGTTTACTACAACGATCCGTTCATTCCCGAGCTCCCGATGATGCGGCGATACAAAATCCCGAAATCCTCCGTTGAGTTGAGCGAGGAGACCCTTGCAGATGCGGACTGCGTCCTGGTGGTTACAGACCACAGCGTCTATCGCGAAAAGGCTCAGTTCATTGTGGATAACGCCTCGCTTGTGGTCGATACTCGCAACGCGACGAGTGCCGTCAAGGAGCATCGGGAGCGGATAGTCTCTGCGTAGAACGTTGTCGTGTTAGTCCGCCCATGATTCAGAAGCTGCGACTTGCGTTCAAGCTGATGTGGCGGCACCCTCTGCTGGCTTTAGCGTTTTTTGCGGCCGCGAGCGCCAGGGCTGGCTTGATTGCAGTGTTTTTCAAGCTTATACAGAGTTTCCTGAAAAAGACTTTGGGCGCTTCGGCCGCGGCTAGCTCCGAGGATCTCTGGCTGAAACTGGCAGGCGTCGCCGGCATCATATTCGTCTGCTGGATCAGCCGCAGCGTGGCTGATTACTACGCGAAAGTGCTTCAGGCCGAGCTCGGTCGGCGGGTTGAGATGAGTCTGCGCCTCGATCTCGTTGAACACCTCTTGAAGCTCTCTCTTGGTTTTTTTAACCGCAATAGCAAGGCGCAGATACTCCGTGCCGTGAATAGCGATGCCGCCTCGCTGAGGCTGCTGGTGCACTACACCGCTGGGCTGGTCATCTCCTCGATTCAGGTTGGGAGTTTGTTCGTCGTGGCTTTCACACTCGATCCGGTTCTTACGATGTGGGGTTTGATTGGCCTGCCATTTGCCGTTTTCCCACTGACGCGAATAGGGTCGTCCATATACAAACATGCCGAGGAGAGCCGATTTCAGGGCGTAACGATAACGAACCTTCTGTTTCAGGTTCTCTCGGGGATAAGGATCGTCAAGGTCTTCCAGGGTGAGCAGCGCGAGGCGAAGGCCTGCCATAGATCGGCAATGGAGCTCCTAAAGGCATCCATGAGCATCGTGAAACGTCAGTCAACAGCCGCCGTGCTGCTTGACAGTCTAAGCGGCTTCGGCATCTTTTTTGTCATCATACTTGGTGGGATGCGGGTGTCAGCCGGCAAGATGGACATCCCCACCTTCATCACCTTCGTCCTTGCGCTTCAGGTCGTTCTTGGCAGCACAAGGCAGATACTCAACGTCTATTCCCAGATTAAGATCCAGAGCGTTGCCATTGATAAGATAGACATGTTTCTCGCAGAGAAGCCCGAGGTCAAGGACGACAAGGACGCTGTGGCATTGACC
>CAZKNE010000556.1:0-1540 GCA_964554005.1 uncultured bacterium
GAGGGCTATGAGCACCCAGTGGTCGTTGTCCAGACCGAGGAGCTTGGCGTGTTCGCGTTCTCGTTCGCCGGTCAGCGCGGGAGCGAGACTGTAATCATGACCAAGCCGCGGACGCGCTCGATAGCCTCGTTCTGGGAGACTAAGAGGGCGCGTCGTAGATGGCGCATCCCCCTCGTCAAGCGCTATTCTTTTGATATTAAGTGGCTGCCCGAGGCGATGCGCCTCGATGTCAAGTGCAGGATGGCGCTCTTGGCCCTAAAAACTGGACACGACATTCGATTTCTTATGAATCCGGCCTGCAACGTGCGGCGCTGCCTGAGCAACGGCAGGAAGGCGCGGTTCGTTCAGCGCAAGTGCGCACAAGAGGACAAGATAGCAATGTCGCTTCTGTCGGGCCTCAACCCGGCCGGAGTTGAGGGCTTCCTGCAAATTGCTCGGCCTAAATGGGTGGATACTGCGGGCAAGACTGACCTGACCGTTGAGTACTCCATTGATTATGGGAACACGTCCGCCACAGACGCCCTTGGCCCAGAGTACTTCTTTGAAGAAGCGGTCGTGTTGCACGGTGATGCCGTTAGATGGTTCCCATGTGTTGGTTGGGCAACCAGGGCGCCTGTGCGGACCCAGATAGAGGTTCCCGCGGGTTTCAGGGGAATTGCTATGGGCAACTCCCAGACCAAAGAGGTCAAGGCTGGCGCCGAGGTTTACACCTACGACGCTGATTTCCCCGTCTTGATGCCGGCATTCGTTGTGGGGAAGTTCACCGAGTTCGTTGACAAGACAAAACGCATCGATGGGCTCAAACGTCCAGTGATCTCGATGCTATCCTCCGGGCAGGAGTGTCTGGCCCAGAGGTACCTCGACGATCTCGGAACGACGGTCGATTGGGCCATGAAATACTGCGGCGAGTTCCCTTACGAGCGGCTTTGCTTCGTGACGATGCCGGGCAACCGCAGCTGGGCGACGATGATGGTCTTTCCTAACAGTTGGATGGAGAGAAGAGCACCTGACTTCTGGCTTCTGAGCCATGAGGTCTCGCATCAATGGTGGGGAAACGCCGCTGGGACACTCAACATGGATGACCAGTGGATGGTTGAGGGGGCCGCCACGTATTTCTCCTTCCTATGCATCGAAGACCTCAACATGTACATCTCCCACGCCGCATTATTCAAAAGGCGCGCCGGTTGGATAAGAAAATTTGACTCGGCGCCGCCCATCTCCACAGGCTTCAGATTGGCCCAGGACCTCCGTATGCTGTTTTACTACAAAGGGGCATACGTCTTCGAGATGCTCCGGATGGCAACCAACAATGACAGGCACTTCTTCGCAACGCTGAAGAAGTATCAACAAGATGCTCAAAAGACGGGGCTGACCGAGCCCGGACTCAAGAGCTTCTTCGAGAAGGCGATCGGCCACGACCTCTCCGATTTCTTCAGGCTTTACGTGCACAAAGGCGACCTCCCTGGCGTGCTGGTTGAGGTAACTGACGTGAGCACGGAGGGAAACCACGCGACCGTCTCGCTTTCGGCACAGATCACGC
>CAZKNE010000557.1:0-1526 GCA_964554005.1 uncultured bacterium
GAGATGGTGATGGTGAAGAACATCCCGTTGTATTCGGTTTGTGAGCATCATCTCTTGCCATTCTTGGGCAAGGCAAACGTCGCCTACATCCCCCGTGAGGGGGCGATCGTCGGGCTATCAAAGCTTGTTCGGGTGCTGGAAACCCTTTGCAAGCGTTTGCAGTTGCAGGAGCGACTCACGAGCGAGTTCGCGGACATGATCATGGAGGGGCTGAATCCGCTAGGGGTGTTAGTCGTGATCGAGGCGGAGCATCTTTGCATGTCGATGCGCGGCATTGCCAAGCCAGGAAGCATTGCCATGACGTCCGCAGTTCGTGGCGCGTTCCAGAAAAGGGAGAAGACGCGTCTTGAGGCCATGAACCTTTTGAAAACGTAGTTGAAGTTGTCTGAGGCGGACGGGGCTAGGTTCAAGGTCTTATTCGTGTGCAGCGGGAACATCTGTCGGAGCCCACTTGCGGCTGCGTTGCTTGAAAAGGAGCTGAGTGTGCTTGGGATCGACGGCGTTGTCGCTGAATCTGCCGGGACGTTGGATTTGGAGGGCCGCGGGGCTTCGCATTGGGCGATAGAGGTTGCAACAGAGAACGGACTTGATCTCTCACATCACGTATCAAGACAGGTGAGTAAGAGGATGCTTGAGGATGCTGGCATAGTTGTGGCTATGAGCCAGGGACACGCTGAGCAGTTGAGCTCGATGCTGCCGTCCGTCGAGCGTAGAATGGTAGTGTTGGATGTTCCTGACCCCTATGGGCTTCAGAAACAGGCCTATGAGGCGGTCTTCGTGACCATAAAAGATGCGATGCCCTTGATAATCGATGAGGTGAGGGTGAAACTCGGTCAGTAGGGAGTTGTTATGGAAACTAGACTTGCGATAGCCAGCGACCACGGAGGCTTTGAGCTGAAGCGGGTGCTGATCGAGCATTTGAGAGCCTCAGACTACGAGGTTCTCGATTTAGGCACTGAAGGTCCTGCCTCGGTTGATTACCCGGACTTCGCCGAGAGGCTGTGCAAAGCGATTCTTGCTGGCCAGGCCGAACGAGGCATTCTGATCTGCGGGACGGGGATTGGCATGTCGATTACGGCAAACAAGTTCAAGGGGATATATGCCGCGCTTTGCACGAACGAGTTCATGGCCAGGTTGTCGCGCGAGCACAACGATTCGAATGTTTTGTGCCTTGGCGGGCGGGTAATAGGCGATGAGGTCGCAAAGGGCATCGTCGATGTTTGGCTGAACACGTCATTTGCGGGTGGCCGGCACTCTCGCAGGACGGGGAAAATCAGGGCGATAGAGAAGTAAGGATAAGTCTGAGCCGTCACGCACTTCACGGTCTTGAGAGCCGCCGTGGGTGGTGACGGGAAGCAGATTACTCACGAGGAGAGATAGATGCTTTCGATGGAGATTGTCAAAGAGGTCGATCCAGAGATTTACGAAGCGATAATGAACGAGGAGCATCGTCAGCTCGAGAAGCTGGAGCTGATCGCGTCGGAGAACTTCGTGTCCGAGGCTGTTCGGCAGGCGCAGAGCTGCGT
>CAZKNE010000558.1:0-1524 GCA_964554005.1 uncultured bacterium
TGGTATTCACGCGGAGGCGTTCGATAAGTCCCCTGCTCACCGCGCAAGATCAGTCCGTTGACGCTCTCGAACGGCCGTTCCCCGCGGAACGCCTGCATCAGCTCCAGGACAGTTACCTCGCCCTCGCCGATCGAGCCAACGTCAAACTCCTTATAGCGACTCATTGTCTCCTCTGGGGCGGCTGAGAGGTGCGGGCCCCCGATCGCCAACTTCACGCGGCTGGCCGCCGCCTTGATGCCTGCCGCGAACCTTGCAGCGTTGCTTATCGAGAGCGTAACTGCGGTTACGCCAACTATGCTGGGCCTGTGCGACAAGGCCTTCTCGATCGCTTGCTCATAAGAAAGACCCAACGCCTCAGCATCGACAATGGCTGTCTTTATGCCAGCTTGCCTCGTCACGGCGGCGAGATTCAAAAGCCCCAGCGGAGCAACGTTATTGCTCGTCTGTTCGAGGTAGCAGTACTGCTCCCAAGACGTTAGCGGTGGATTGACTAGAACCAGCTCAGCCACGGCTCAACCTTCAGAATACCAAAAAAAATAACCGGCAATTGCTGTTTACCACTAATGATAGATTCTCTCCCGGTCCCGCTCCTCTGTCTGCGACAAATCACGGGGCACACCACCGGGGCGAGTGCTGAGCATGCCCTCTCTGCGAGCATTGTCAATCAGAATGTCCACACCGTTGACGTAGGTGAAATTCTTGAGCATGTCAAAAAGCTTGAATCCATTTCTGCGACACAGGATGAAATATCTGAAGAAATTAACAACAAAGCGATGCTTCTGATACCACAACTGCGAGAAAAGCTTCCGAAGCGTCATCACCGTCAGCACTCGCGTCTGGAACCACCCAATCGTCAACGGGCCGATGTATGGAGTTGTAATGAATGAGGTCCGAGTGATGTCCACAACCTCCTTTGCCCACCGATCGCTCATCTTGCCACCAAACTCCCGAAGCTTGTCAACTGCCTTCGTGCCCGGAAGCGGCTTCCAAACGTGGAATACCGTCGTCTCCGCCATAGTCCGGCGAGCCAAGACCTTCGTCCGGTGCAGACTCTTGCGAGTCTCGCCCGGCGCACCAACACAGAAATACGCCGTCAGAGACAGATCATACTTGCGGCAAAGATTGACAGCATATTCGATCTGCCCCGCCGACAGCCCCTTCTCATACACCTTGTTCCGAATGAACTCATCGCCGCTCTCGATCCCTGTCCTGACCTTCAAACATCCAGTCTCATGGAGCAGCCGCGCCCTTTCTTCGTCCAGCTCATCTATGCGAGAGTAGATCGAGTAAGGTAGCTTCCCAACGAGGTCAAGCTTATCGTATTCCTCCAAAAACTTACGCATCCACGAGGGTTTGATCGTGAACACGGGGTCCCACATCCAGGCTATCTTGAGATATGGGCCACGCCACTGCTCCCATGCCTCGCGAACCTGACGTGCATAAACCACAGGATCGAGGAACCTGATTCCGGCCCCTACCCGTTCTCTCACGATCGTTGCCGAGCAATACGTGCACCGGTGAGGG
>CAZKNE010000559.1:0-1516 GCA_964554005.1 uncultured bacterium
CGTAGGGCCGAAATGGCCCTTGGGCTGATCCTTTTGTCGTCCGTCAGAAGCGTGCCGTCGAGGTCGAGCGCAAGTAGTTTGAACTTCATCTCTCTCACTTTTTGGTCCGTGCTTTATGAGCAGTGGAACGCCGCAATGTCGCTTCAGGTTTTACCACAGATGCGTTCTGAGACAAGGAGCTCTTGCGCATGGCAATATGTATCGGTCAGGATTGTCCTCGCAGATTCGATGAGAGTAAAATCAGCCCCATGCGACCGGCCCTGGGAGCAAATCAGGCAGGTGCTAAAGTTTGCTCCCGAAATTGACGAAACCTTGAGTGAATGGGTGGCCATCTTAGGTCGGGCATAGACCGCTCGACCAATGCTTCATTGTTCGCTTGAAACGGGGAAACCGTGGGCAGGCTATCGAGACTACAACTCGTCGAGCGCGTCGCCGGAGGAGCACAGCTTTCGGGGATGAGCTTGTATGGCATAAACCTGTCGGACCTCCAACTCTCTGGACTGGAGTTCAGAGGCACAAACCTGTTTCGCGTCAACATGCAGGGCGTTGATGCGTCCGGCTCGGACTTCATGGATGCCAATCTCTCCCGGGCCAACATATCTCGGGCCAGTTTCCGGAGGGCAAACCTGGAGCGCGTAAACTTGTTTGCGGCCAACGCCTCCGAGACGGATTTCAGCCAGGCGATGCTCAGCGGCGCGAGGATGGGGCGGGGTGTTTTCAGGATGGCGAAATTCGTTCAGGCGGACCTTAGTCGGGCGGAGCTCGAGCGGGCAGACCTGTCAGAGGCAGACCTATCCAAGGCGCTGCTCGGCGCTGCGATGCTCGGCCGGGCCAAGCTCGTCGGATGCTCACTCGCAAGCTCGAATCTAGCGCACGCGTTCCTCAAAGAGGCGAACCTGTCCAAATCAAACCTCACAGCTGCTGACCTGACCGCAACCGACTGCAAGAGCGCCAATCTCTCACAGTGTGCTGCGAGCTATGCCAACCTGCGCCGTGCAAACCTAACCAACGCGAACATGCAGAACATAATCCTCAACGAGGCGGACCTCAGGCAGGTGAGCGCCGAGAAGGCAATTATCAAGAATGGTATTCTTGTGGGGGCAGACCTGAAGAACTCGGACTTCTCGGGCGCCAACTTCCAACGTGCTGAGCTGGCCTTTGCACAGCTGGGCGGATGCAACTTCGCCGGTGCGACCTTCCAGGCCGCTAATCTTGCCGAGGCGTCGGGTTGGCACAAAGCCGAGTGGAGAGGGTCAGTCTTCAACTCTGCAAGCCGTCTGCCGCCGGGCTTCAAGGACCTAGTTGATGGCGTGATCTTCGTCTGAAAGCCTTTTCCCAGGGCCAGGCATCATTCTGGGGAAGAATCGCATACAGGTGCTGGCCGGGATTCGCAGGTTTCCCAGTAATCAGATTGGAGCGGGGAACGTTGCGGCTGCCTCGCGGATGGAGGGCAGAAGCTCGTGCCCGAAGGGCAGACCATGGGTAGCCGCAGGCGTAGCCTGACGGTGCGAATAGC
>CAZKNE010000560.1:0-1506 GCA_964554005.1 uncultured bacterium
GAGGGTTGTCTCGAGCGCTTGCTTGCCTCGAAGGGATTCAGCCAGCCTCTCCAGCGCCTTGTGATAAGGGAGGGTAACGTGGCAGCGGGAGCTCACGACAAGGTTGTCGCCTATCTCAATGCCTCGCGACCTCAGCTGGTCGATCTCCATGAAAAGCTGCTCAATGTCAACCACAACGCCGTTGGCGATTATGCTGATTTTGTCAGGGTGAAGAACGCCCACCGGCAAGAGGTGGAAAACATACTTCTCGTCGCCGACTACAACGGTATGGCCCGCGTTCGCTCCCCCGGAGTAACGAACGACTACGTCCGACTGGGCCGCAAAGACATCAACAATCGTCGCCTTCCCCTCATCCCCCCACTGCAAGCCCACAAGCACTAACGTGGTCATGACCCGACCCTGTCGCGCTCCTCCGAGCGACGCGCTATCCTGTCATAAACGCCGTCATAAATGGAGACTATCGTGAATCCGCTGCCAACAACGACCAAAAGAAAAGGCACTACCGGTGCCCTGTCGATAGCGAAGTAGGTTATCACTCCGATAACTAAGAAAAGGCCCCAAACAATCAAGTTGACCAAAACATAATCACCGAGTGAATACTTCACAGCAGCCGCCTCGTCCATTCCTGAGGTTGAAGCATTACTAAACATGTCCGCGCCGTCAGCATCCTTGAGCCATTCAACAGTTCCCGCCTCCATAAGTCCATACGCCATCAGGGTCCGGCATGTCATCCATAACGGCGACCATAAAATCTGTCCACATCAAATCCATCAGCTCCCTTGACCAACGCAGCCTCCCCCAATAGAATGGCTCTGCGCAAAAACCTTGAGCATTGAACCACCCTGGCCACCTAAGTCAAGAGCTGTCTTGTTGGGCGACACTCGAGTTGAGCTTACAAGGCCTCTTATGTTAAACGCGGGCAACATCTTTGCAGCATGCTGCCAATGGCATCAGATCGGAGATAACACGCAAGCAGCTGGTTCTTTGGCAGACCATTGAGGGGTTGACGCAATCTGGCGCTCTCTGATAGCTTGGGCGCTGAGGGATCGTTTTGGCCTTAACCACGTGTAGGCAACTTATGAAGCCAGTAAGGTCTAGGATTCGGAGGATATTCGCGGCAGGGCTTTTGGTCATCGGCCCGGTCTCCTTCACGTTGTTTCTTGTTTACAAGCTTGTGCAGTGGACAGATGATCTCCTGCATTTCGCACTTCCGATCCCGCGCTTGCTGGCGCTGCCGGGACTAGGCCTCATAGTCTTGCTGGCCCTGGTATTCGTTGTCGGGCTTGTAACTACGAACATCGTCGGCCGCAAGGTGGTAGAGTTCGGCGAGCGCATCCTGGAGAGAATACCTGTCATAAGCAGTATATACTCAGGTGTAAAGACGTTGGTTGAGGCGTTTACGATGCCGTCTTCTACGGCGTTCAGGCAGGTTGTCCTTATTGAGTACCCCCGCAAGGGAACTTGGGCGCTCGGGTTCGTGACCAACGAGGTTGGCATTGGTGGGCG